>JACMNZ010000124.1 GCA_014378285.1 Pseudopedobacter sp. | reverse complement strand
GGCCATTTGTTGCGGGAAGGATTATTGATCTTTCTAAAAAAGCAGCCCGTAAAATAGATTTAGATAAAGAAGGAGTAGGAAACGTAAAAATCATCTATAAAAAACCTCGTTGAAATATTCCTATTTAAAAGAATAGCGGTAAATTATTTTTAACCAGTTAGATAAGATACTTGGGGTTTTAAACCATTTGAAATTGGTTGTTTTTGAAACCATTTACTGCTTTCGTTATAAACATTTATCCATTTAAAATTAGAGTACATATTATTGAGGCAGGAATTACTTTTTTCATTTTCTGAAAATTAATATTTGCTTTTGTAGCATTTACAATGTTAATATTTTTTTGATGAATTAACTTACAGCATAATCTTTAAAAGCCTCAGGATACAGTTCCCTTGCCTCGTTAAATACTATTTTAGATGTACTTCTGTAAGATAATATCAACAGCCCTAATAAGGTGAATATAGACGCTATCAATAGCTGATTTTGTGAAGCAATCCAATTGCCGGAAAACTGCATTAAATATAAAGGAAGATAACTGAATGAGATATAAGTATATCTTTGATTAATCAAGATTAGTTTCTTATTCATCGTTCTTTTTAACAAATAATGTTCATTAATTAAATAAGATAGGCTTAATATGAATAGAGAAACTGAAGCTAATAGACAAACTCCGTAAGAGTTAAAAAAAGATAATAAGGTAAATAAACTCAACCATATACAAATTCCAGATAATAATGCAGGAAATTTAAATTGGCTTTTAAATATCTTGAACCATAATTTCCATTGATTTCTCCAAACTGCTTTCGCTTTTTGCTCTATAACATCTCCAAAACCAAAAATCCCGAAACTACCAAACACATTACTCAAAGCAATATCAAAATTAGAAGCTGTATTTAGCTCTAAATCAGTTTCTATGGAACTTGCTAAATGGTCAACAAGTTCTACCTGTACATCGTAAAATTCTACATAATGTTTTCTGGTAAATTCAAAAAGTTGTGCAATCTGTTCTCCTGTTAGTTCTTTTTTCATGTAGTGGCTAATTTGGTGTTCAAAATCAATTGCATCTGTTCTACAAAATCTTTAAGATTATTCAATTTATTTGTTGTTTCTATTTTTCCGTTTTCTGTTAATGCATAATACTTTCTGTTACGGTTACCAACCTTTTCAATGCTAACAGTAAGTAATCCATCGCCTTCCAATTTATGCAGAGCAGGGTATAAAGCCCCTTCAGTAATTTTCAAATCGTTAGCAATTTCTTTAACTTTTTGAGTAATTTCATATCCATACATTTTATCGTTTTGTTCTAATAACGTTAAAATTATAGTTGTTAAACTTCCCTTAAATAGTGAATTAGATTTCATTTCATTTCAAATATACCTAAAACTCTTAGGTATTAAAAACTTTAGCATAGAATTTGATGTTTCACAACCAACTAACAATTTTACATGCTTAAACTACTTACCGCTTCCCAAACTAAAGAAGCCGATAAATATACGGTAATCAACGAGCCAATTCGCTCATCAGAATTAATGGAGCGAGCTTCAAAGGCCTTTGTTAAAATTTTTATCGAAAAACTAACTGACCGTAAAAAACAAATTTTAATTTTTTGTGGAAAAGGTAATAATGGTGGAGATGGTTTGGCCATTGCGAGGATGTTAATTGACGAAAGCTATACGCAGGTAAATGTTTTTATTGCTGATATTTCAAGCAAATCTTCAGAAGACTTTGAGCTTAACCTAGAGCGTTTACAACAAAAGGATACGTCCATATTTTATTTTAAATCTGCAGATGAAATTGAATATCGAGAATGCGATATTTTAATTGATGCTTTATTTGGTTCGGGATTAAATAAGCCATTAGAAAAGGAATGGGAAAAAGTAGTTAAAAAAATCAATCAATTTTCGGGATACAAAGTTGCAGTAGATGTGCCTACGGGAATGCCTTGCGAAGGAGAGTTGTTCAATGATGTCATTATAAAATCGGATTGGGTAATTACTTTCCAGCGTCCAAAACTTAACTTTTTGCTGCCTAATTCTAGTCCGTACATAAAAGAATGGAAAGTGGTAAATATTGGTTTAGATGAAAATTATATTCAAAGCACTTCTTCGCCCTATTATTGGTTTTGGAAAGGGGATATCCAACACTACATTAAAGCTAGGCAACCTTTTGAACATAAAGGAATGTTGGGACATGCATTGATTATTGCCGGCGATGATGAAACAATGGGAGCTGCTTTGATTGCTAGCGAAGCCTGCGTTAAATGTGGTGCAGGCTTAACTTCCGCGATGATTCCTGAATCTGGATTAAAAGCTTTAAATGTTAGGATCCCGGAAGCGATGTACACCAACAGGGAAAAATTGAACGACTTAGATTGGGATAAGTTTAAAGTGATTGGAATTGGTCCTGGTTTAGGAAATAACGATAATAGTTTAGCACTTTTAAAAATCGTTTTAAAGAACTTTAAAAAGCCAATGGTTATTGATGCCGATGCCATTAACATGATGGGTGAAAATCAGGAATTGATGAAATTAGTATCAGAAAATTCTGTTTTTACACCTCATATGAAAGAATTTGATAGGTTGTTTGGCTCACATGATAGCTGGTGGCAAAGGATAGAAAAAGCGCTAAAAAAAGCGGTTGAACATAAAGTTTATATCGTTTTAAAAAATAGATATACTATGATTTTTACTCCAGGAGGAATCTGTTATTTCAACTCATCGGGTTCGCCGGCGATGGCTAGTGGAGGTATTGGAGATGCCTTGACAGGGATTATCACTAGCATGATTTCCCAAGGCTATCCAATTGAAAAAGCAGTCCAATTAGCGGTATTTACCCATGGTTTTGCTGGAGAGCAATTAGCTCAAAAAATGTATGTGGTACCAGCAACAAATTTGATTAAGAGTATTCCTTATATTTTGAGAGAATTATTGGCCGGGAAATAAGAAATTATAATAAAAATATTTTATACAGTTTTTTTAGCGTTAACGATTGAAGCGACATCCTTTTTTTCTTTTTCAGAAAAAAAGATTTAGCGTAAAGCGTGTTAAAACGCCAAAATAATATTTATTATAATACAATTCTTCTTTCTTTTCCTTAACTCAAAATTTAAATTCTTTAATTTTAAAACTATTGTTAACGCCATATAAATCTTAAAAATGCACCAAGAACTTAATCAAATATTCCAAAATTGTTTAAATCATTTAAAAGAGGCTAAATCTTCTAAAACTAATTTTCATTTCCCTGTTATTGGTTCTATAAATAATAACGAAGTAGAATTAAGGACAGTTGTTTTAAGGGATTTTAATGAAAAAAATAATACTTTAGTTTTTTATACTGATTCTCGCTCACCTAAAATCAACCAGATAAAAAACAATCCAACCGTTTCATTTTTGTTTTATGATGGAGTTCTAAAAGAGCAGTTAAGGATAAAGTCTAAATCTACCATTCATCATAATGATGATATCAGTTTAAAACATTGGGAAAAGATAAAACCTGAAAATAGGAGGGACTACGCTTCAAAAAACTCACCATCATCAGCATCAAATGATATTTCAAATTATTTAGAGAAAAATTGGATAGATAATACAGGGAATTATTATCAAAATTTTACTGTAGTATATAATGAAATAGTAGAGATAGATTGGTTGGTTCTAAATAAGGATAAAAATAAAAGAGCCAGATTCTTTATACAAGAATCTGGCTTTAAAGGAGAATGGTTGGTACCTTAAATATTACCTATAACCATTAATTTTTCTAATGTTGGGTTTATGCTTCCGCCTCTTGGTTCTAGCGTAACTGCAAAGGTTTGTGCTTGCCCAATGTTTTTCATTTCTTTAAATCCTATTGGATTTCCGTCCATATCAAAAACACCTAAATCTACTGGTTTTCCATCTACCAAAGCCCATAGCTGATATTGATGTTCAGAATCGGTCTTAGGTATATTCATGGTTTTCAAATCTAAACCTACTTTTTGCGTTTTGGAATTAAAGGCAACTATAATTTTAGCACCTTTAGCATTAGCAGTTCCTTCTAGCTTTACCATTTTATAATCTGTATTGCTGTAAATATCTAATGCACTGGCAGTTTTAATAGCTTCTTGATCTAAATAATTTACCTTATTTGCAAAGTTTTGATTGCTAGATTGTAAAGCTATAATTTGTTGTTTAGAATTATTTAAACTGTTGTTGATATTTATCAAAGCAATAATGCTTACTGCTAATAAAGCTAAGCTCGCTGCAAAGGCATATTTGTAAAAATTTGTAGGTCTTTGTGAAATTGCGACAACTTTTGCTTCTTGTTTTGATGTTCCCGGAGCAATAATTTCTTCATCAGAAAATGTTATGGCATTAAAAAAACCTGCTTTCACATTATCCGAAGGTATAACTTGCAAACTTTCTGCAAGGTTACCTAAATCAATCTCAATCTGTTCCAATTCGGCTTTCACTTCAGGATGCAGCTTAGACATCGCCTCTACCTCTGATGTTTCATCAGCGGCGAGGTCTCCTAAAACATAAAGTTCTAAAATGCCTGATTCGATGTATGATTTAATGTTTTCCAATTTATTTAAAATATTTACGTAATTCAATAATCCCCATTCTCAAACGAGTTTTAACAGTTCCTAATGGAATTGCTAACTCATCAGAAACTTCCACATGCGTAAAACCCTGAAAGTAAATCATATCTACAATCACTTTTTGTTCGGGTCTTAACTTTTGGAGAAGATCTTTCACACCAAGATGTTCAGGTTTGTATTCGAAGTTTCTACGCTCGTCGATTGAATTTACGTGGTTTTCTATGTCTTGGTTTTTAGAATGGTTTCTGTAATCCTTTGATCTCACTTTATCTATCGCTAAATTGCGCATTACGTTTACCATCCAGGTAAATAAGCGACCTTTGGTAGGGTCATATTGTTGGATGCTATTCCAGATTTTAACTAATCCTTCTTGTAAAACATCTTCTGCAATTTCTTTATCTTCTATTACTCGCTGTACAATCCCCATTAAAGAACTAGAGTACATCTCATATAAAGCATCTGCCCCAATTTTTTTTCGTTCTTGTAAAGCAAGAATTAAATCGGGTTCTTCTAAAAATATTCTTTTTGTATTT
>JACMNZ010000574.1 GCA_014378285.1 Pseudopedobacter sp. | reverse complement strand
GTGGTTATTCAGACTTTTTGAGAACAGATTATATTCTTTAAAAGGATTAAAAATCTGCTATTATAAATTAATAAAAAAGCCGGTAAATATAATTTATCGGCTTTTTTATGGTTAATAACCGTTTTATTTAATTTAAATAGAAAATGATTTTAATCAAAGTGGTACAAACGATTTGATTAAACTTAATTTAAATACTCAAAGGCAGATAAACTCCAAAAGTTACGTTTCTTCCTTGGTTGTAGATCCCAAAAGTTGGATTTGTTTCATCTAATCTACCTGGCTTAAACCTACTTAAATGGTCGTAATATTTTTTGTCTAACAGGTTATTACCTGAAATATTTAACCTTACCGCCTGTTTGCCAAGTTTAAAAGAGGCGCCAATCCCAGACCTCAATAAAGAATAACCACCAGTAGTAGTTTCAAAGTTATCAATCCTATTTTGGGCAAAATAATTATCTAATCCCAAAGAAAAATAACTGCTTTTTAATCCTTTAATTTTGGGCTCTAATCTAATTTCATTACGTAAACTTGCCGCAGGTATAAAAGGTAAAGGCCTATTTAATGCCAGATTTTCTGCATGTACGTAACTAAATGTATTCTCGAAATGGAAAAAACTGGTTGGGTGAAAAATCAGACTTGCATCAGTTCCATATAAATCTGCATTATCTTGTTTATATCTAAATAATGGCAAAGTTTGAATTTGTCCGTTATCGTTTTCCACATCTATAGTTTCTGCGTTATTTTGTGCCAAATAAATATAATCGGTCATGTAATTATTATACAAACTTAGGTTAACATCAAAGTTTTCTGTAGCGTAACCAAAAGTAACATCAGCTTGGTAACTTTTTTCGGCTTTTAAATCATTAGTTCCAACTTCGTACCTAAAAGTACCCGAATGTATTCCATTAGATCCCTGTTCTGCCGGGTTTGGCGCTCTAAAACCGCTACTTAAATTAGCCTTAAAATTAAATTTATCATTAAACTGATGTGTATAACCAGCCGCTCCACTTAAATTAGCGTAATCAGTTTTAAAGGCGGTAAACTTTTGTGCTCCACCTAAAACCAAATCTTTGCCTTGGTTATTTCTATAATCAAAACGTAAACCTGCGTTAAAGCTGGAGTTTTCCCAATCCTTTTTAACATAATAAAAAGTACCAATTCCAAAATAATTATAATCCGGAACTAAAAACTCTTTTCCTTTATTTTGGCTATGTGCATAATCTGTACTTAAACCAAAAACGGGCTGCCATCCATTTTTTTGTTCTAGATAATATTTAGCATCTAAAGTGTAAGTATTCAAATCAAAAAATAAGGAAGGTTGTAAACTTTCTAACTCTTTCCTAACATTATTTTGAAAACCTATGTCCAGCTTTAAATTACCTTTATCAAACAAAAAGTTGCTGTTAGAAGCAATTTTGAAGTGTGTAATATCTTGATTTGGATATTGTAGCGTTCTGTTTTTATTTTGAGAATTTGTAATGATATCGCCATTATCATCTAAAAAGCTTCCCTTTGCATCAACCGTTGGATCGTAAAAACCAATTTTGTTGTTAAAATAAGAAACATTTGCATGGCTATATCCCCAAGCTTTATTCAATCCAAACATCCCTTCGTAAGAATTTTCTTTAAAACCCGAGTTTGGATAATAATAATCTGGGGTTTTAAAAGAATAAGCGTTCTTAATAGTTCCCCTAGCTCGCCAAACAAAGCCATCAGAATTACCAGTTAGCATTGCAGAACTTGCCGATAAGCCACCGTTGGTAGAATAATTGCTTAAAATTTCTCCTTTTACTGTTCCGTCGGACACAGTTAATGGCTCTAAAATATTGATCACACCTCCCAACGCGTCTGCACCATAAAGCAAACTAGCAGCACCTCTTAAAACTTCCACTCGGTCTGCACTATATTGGTCAATCTCAATTCCGTGTTCATCTCCCCATTGCTGCCCTTGTTGCTTAATACCATTATTTATAGTAACAATTCTATTAAAAGAAAGCCCTCTGATAACAGGTTTTGAAATAGCTTGACCAGTTGTGATTTGATTTACCCCCGCAACTTTAGAAACAGCATCAATCAAATTGGTAGAAGCCCTGTCTAACATTTCATCTTTAGACAAAACCCCAACAGATGTGCTATTCTTTTTATTATCTGCGCCGGTTACGGTACCTGTAACAACCACTTCATTTGCTTCGATTAAACTTGGTTGAAGAGCGAAAGTGATATTTTTTGTGGTTGCAAAATCAATGGTTTGGTTTTGATATTTGTAGCCGAGATAAGAAACTTGAACTAAAAACTTTCCTTTATCAGGGATGCGATTAAAATTAAATACACCATTGATATCTGCCAATGCACTGATCTTTAAATCTTGAATAGTTACCGTAGCACCAGGTAAGGGTTCTTTTGTTTGCGCATCAATCACTTTTCCAGAAAAAGTAATAACTGCCGAATAAGCGTTTGAAAAGCCAATAAGTAAGACTATCAAAACATATAGAATACGGTTCATTTTAATTTTTTTATGATATAAAAGATTGCGGGATTACCGCTTAATTGATAAATTAAGATTTTATAATTAAGCAATTAAAGGCGGAGCTTTATTATTGTTAAGATGAAAGAATTGGAAGTAATTATCTTTTTTTGATAGGAAGTTTAATACAGTTACCTTTTGATTGATAGTAATGTGAGTTTGTTCAATAGGTAGTTCTCCAAAAAAAACAGCATTAGAAGTTGTGCAACAAGGTTTATCGTGATTTTTTAAATGTTTATGGCAACTGCTTCCACAATTATCCGTGTGGATAAAATAATGGTTGTGAAAAATATTATGCAAAGGAACTGCTGCGCTCATTAATGAAAACATCAGTGTAAGCGATAATAAAGCGTTTGTTATCTTTTTTCTCAGCATTTACTTAGCAAAGTTATAAAACAGTAACTATTAAAACGTAACAATTTTATTGCCAAATTTTTTGCTCTTACACTTTAAGTTGATATTTGGTTTGTAATAAAGCAATATATTTGTGCCTATATGAAACCAGCAGAAGTAAACCAAAAATTTTCTATACTACAACATAAATTAGCTACGCAATTTGATAATGAAAAGCCAGATATTAAGGTAATTCTATTTTTAATTGGGGTGCAAGAATTGGGGCAAGGCCCAAAAAAATTTAGTAAAAGGCAAAAAGAAGAATTAATGCATGTTGCAAATTGCAGACTTTTTTCTGAACTGGGATTTTACGAATTAGAAGGCACAGACCAAGATGGTTGGCCTCATTGGAAAATATTAAAACCAATCCCGGCCTACAATATATTAGAACAAGAGATGTTGATGAAAACCTTGATTGTAAATTATTTTGAAGACGTTTATTCTTAAGAAATTTTTTATGAAAAAATTATTACTGCCAATTTTATTTCTATTTTTTTTAAGTTCTTTTGCTGCAAAACCAAAAGATACTTATGTTAAAATAACAACCAATTACGGTGAAGTTTATCTTAAACTTTATAATGAAACACCAAAACATCGTGACAACTTCATAAAAATTATTAAAGACGGAACGTTAAACCAAACTCTTTTTCATAGGGTAATTCAAGAGTTTATGATACAAGGCGGCGACCCAACTTCTAAAACCGCAAAACAAGGGCAACAATTAGGTGAAGGCGATTTAGGTTATACTATTGCTGCAGAATTTAATCCTAATTTATTTCATAAAAAGGGAGTTTTATCTGCGGCAAGAGACAATAATCCTGAAAAAGCATCAAGTGCTTCACAGTTTTATATTGTGCAGGGAAAAGTTTTTACGGATGATGAATTGGATGCGGTTGAAAAAAACAGAATGGGTGGAAGAAAAATCCCAAAGGAGCAAAGGGAAGTATATAAAACAATTGGAGGCTCGCCACATTTAGATCAAAATTACACTGTTTTTGGGGAAGTAGTAAAAGGGATTGTTATGATTGATAATATTTGCACTGTAAAAATTGATGGTAATAATAGACCTTTAACCGATATTAAAATGAAGGTAACCTTAGTGGAAAAAAAAGAGTTAAGAAAATTGTTAAAAGAGATCAAAAACAAATAGTTTCTAATTTGTTCGGTATGCTTAATGAGCCTTAGCTCCTTAATGTTTTATTTTTACCATTAAGGCATTAAGAAAAGATTAAGATTATTGAACCGATTAAATCAATTCAATAATCTTAATGACTAATGAACTCCTTTTAATAATAGATTATCAAAATGAAAATTATATCATACAACGTAAACGGAATAAGAGCAGCAATTAATAAAGAATTTTTTGCCTGGCTGCAAGCAACCGATGCTGATGTGGTTTGTTTACAGGAGATAAAAGCAACTCCAGATCAAATTGTAGATATCATTGTTTTAGAACAGCTTGGGTATAAACATTATTGGTTTCCAGCAGAGAAAAAAGGATATAGCGGCACTGCGATTTTTTCTAAAATAGAACCAAATCATGTAGAATATGGATGCGGGATTGAAGATTACGATAGAGAAGGGAGAATAATTAGAGCAGACTTTGATAATTTTTCTG
>JACMNZ010000123.1 GCA_014378285.1 Pseudopedobacter sp. | reverse complement strand
TAAAGATAGGAATGTCGGTCTGAAAAGCTTAAAGCCAGTAAGAGATCATAGTGAAACCCAATTCGAAAATAGTAATGCCGATAATCTTGTTTGCAACTCAAAACAAGCCTACATTGCTCTAGGAGTCAGATTAGTAGCGGCTGCCGAAGAAAAAAGAGACAGTACGCTTATGAAAGGATTTGATAAAGATTTGCTGGATAATTTATTGCATCTTATAGAAAAAGGGCTGCAAAGTGCAGTTATAATGACTTTGGGTTACAGAGATGATAAAAACGATTATTTAGTGAATTTCAAAAAAAATTAGAAGACCAAAAGATCAGCTTTTTATAAAGCTGTAATAATAAAAAACAATCCAAAATTGGTATTATGGAAGACGACCTCAGACATCTGGAATTTCTTGCCATAAACTCTAAAGAGATTATTGAAAAGCAGGTTGATTCATACCGCCAGCAACATTCGTATGCCGGAACAATAATAGGTTTTACGGTATTATTCATTCCTTTTTTCTTAAACAGCTTGGACGGGTCTAATAATATACTTCAATTTATCACCATTGTTCCTATTGCATTTTTCATAGCTTCAATACTATTGATGCTGAGTATCTTTAGGGGTAACCCGCTGGATCAGGCTTTGTCTGTAGAAAAATACCAAACATTAATAAAGAAATCTTACAAAGACATCTTACTGTTTGAAATGGAAGCCAATAAAGCCTCCTATACCAAAAACAGTATAATTACACGAAAAGGAAATAAAAGGTACTCAATCGGTGTCGGTTTGACAACAATTGCCATTCTAATATCCATCGTTCTTCTATTGTCAAATTCTTTTATTACGCTAAAAAGAGTACCAACAAAAGTTCAAATTGTAAATTTAATGCAGAAGAAATTGTAATGCAATTGAAAACCAATTTATAGTATTCATATTAATAGTAGCGTCACGAGAAGAAATTTAACCTGATTAACTTCAAAACAAGGCACTAACCAAATACTTTTTTTTAAAGTTTCAAACAAATGATCATGATAGCTTTCATAAAAAAGCAGTTAACACAGGCTGGAAAATTCTCCAGGTTTATAGGACGGTTTTTTAGGGAATTGTTCGTTCCTCCCTTCCAGTTCAACGAATTCATTCGTCAGTGTTATACCATTGGTTACAAATCATTACCCCTTGTTGGTATTACGGGATTCATAATGGGTCTTGTTCTTACCATACAGTCCAGGCCAACCATGACAAAATTTGGAGCAGAATCATGGTTGCCAGGTATGGTTTCGCTATCGCTAATCCGGGAAATTGCTCCCGTAATTACGGCTTTAATTTGCGCGGGAAAAATTGCTTCTGGCATTGGCGCAGAACTGGGTTCCATGAAGGTGACTTCGCAGCTCAATGCTATGGAGGTTTCGGCCATCAATCCATACAAATATCTAGTAGTAACCAGAGTTTTAGCTAGTACCTTAATGGTGCCACTTTTAGTAATTCTTGCAGATTTAGTGGGTATTTATGGTGGCTACATTGGTTATAATGTTCACAGCAGCATCGGCTTGCTACGCTATTTTTCAGAAGTCATTGAAAATCTGGATTTTCTTGATATAATTCCTGCCACAATAAAAACATTTTTTTTCGGTTTTTTTATTGGTGTTATTGGCTGTTACAAAGGATTTAATGCTTCTGGCGGAACGGCAAGCGTGGGTCGGGCAGCCAATTCGGCTGTGGTAACAGCTTCCCTGTCCATTTTTGTTGTTGATATGTTGGCAGTGCAGATAACTGATTTATTTTATTGAAATTATGAGCGAGCAACCCATCATATCCATCAAAAACCTCCACAAATCCTTTGGAAAAAACAAAGTACTACGTGGCATCAACCTGACCGTCAACAAAGGGGAAGATTTGGTAATTCTTGGACGCTCTGGCTCGGGAAAATCAGTAACAATAGAATGTTTGGTTGGTCTGCTCGAAGCAGATAAAGGCAAAATAGAGGTTTTTGGTATAGATGTTACAAAACTAAACTACAAGGAACTTAATAAAATCCGTTTACGAATTGGTTTTATGTTCCAGAATGGTGCACTCTACGATTCAATGTCAGTACGTGAAAATTTGGCTTTTACCTTAAAACATCATACAAAGCACTTGTCTGAAGATGAAGTCGAAAAGCAAATCAATGAGGCACTGGAAAATGTTGGGTTAAAAGAAGCTATAGACAAAATGCCTACAGAGTTATCAGGCGGAATGATAAAGCGTATTGGTCTGGCAAGAACCTTAATAATTAAACCAGAAATCATCCTTTATGATGAACCTACAGCTGGACTGGATACCATCACGGCAAAAGAAATCAGTGAATTGATACTGTCAGTTCAGAACAAGTACAAAACTACAGCGCTCATTATTACACACGACATTACTTGTGCAAAGATGACAGGCAATAGAATCATGATTTTAAAAGATGGGTTAATACATGCAGAAGGAACATTCAACGAACTTAAAAATAGCATTGATGACTGGGTGCGCTCTTTTTTTGAATACGAATAGTACGGGTATGCAAATAGGGAACCAACTATAATGCCATTAAAAAAAAATAATGAAAAAAAGAAAAGATAATACATGGAAATTGGGACTGTTTGTTATCGTATCGCTTGCGGTATTTCTGGCAACTGTATATTTCATTGGCAAAAGCCAAAACCTTTTTGGCGCAACCTTTCACCTGCAGTCAACTTTTAAAAATGTAAACGGGCTTAAAATTGGGAACAATGTACTGCTTTCCGGAATCAGTATCGGTTCGATAAAGAAAATTGATTTTGTTTCCGATTCTACTGTGGTAGTCAATATGGTTATTCGTTCATCAGTGCAGAAGTATATAAAAACAGATGCCTTTGTCACCATAGGCTCCGACGGTTTAATGGGCGATAAAGTACTGATGATTTCCCCAGGAACGAACTCACGGGAGATAGTAAAAGATTATGGAATGATTGCTTCAAATGAAGCAGTCAGTATTGAAAACCTGATGGGTGGTTTGAAAAAGAGTATTAATAATGCTGAAATCATCACCAAAGAGCTTTCGGAATTCAGTTATAAAATCAATAATGGAAAAGGTGTCTTGTCAAAAGTGCTTACCGATGAGGAATTCTCCAAAAGTATTGGCAGGACATTGAAAAACCTAGAAACCGGAACCGATGAATTTGTGGTTTTTACCAAAAAGATGAATGATAAAAACGGTACACTCTCCAAACTAATGACAGACCCAGCCTACGCATATAGCATTAAAAAAACGTTGTCAGCATTCGAAAAAAGTGCTGCCGATATAAACGTGTTCACCGCAAAACTCAATAACGAAAAAGGTATTGTATCCAAATTACTTACGGATGATAAAATGGCGAATTCTCTGGATTCCACATTAATTAACCTCAAGACAGGAACAAAAAAATTAAATGAGATCGGGGAAGCAGCAAAACACAACTTTCTTTTAAGAGGCTATTTTAAGAAACAGGAAAAAGCCAAAGCCAAAAAGGAAAAAGAGTTGCAGAAAACAATTAAAAAATAAAGTCCCTAAACAAAATAACCTTTAATATTTTAAGCCTATGTGTTTTTCAGCAACTGCAAGTTTCGGCGCCGGTATAGTGCTCACTGCCATTGGTGTTGCATCAATAAAAAAAGTACAGCATCGTTCCCAGTTTATGTTTGCGGCAATACCTTTACTATTCGCCATACAGCAATTTTCAGAAGGAATATTGTGGTTAACCTTGCCGTATCCTGATTTACAGTATTTTCAAAAAGATACAACCTACTTTTTTCTGATTTTTGCTCAAATTATATGGCCTTTATATGTCCCAATCTCAATTCTTTTATTGGAAAAGCAAAAGACCCAAGAAAATATCCAAAGATTGCTGGTTGTCATTGGGCTTTTGGTGTCTTGTAATCTCGGGTACTATCTCTACAATTATAAAGCACATGCCGAAATAGATTGCTATCATATTAAATATTTACAATCATACCCTGAAAAATTCAGGATTTGGGGTGGAATATTGTATGGCGTTGCAACTATCCTCCCTCCCTTCTTTTCACACATCAGGCGCATGTGGATGCTAGGCG
>JACMNZ010000573.1 GCA_014378285.1 Pseudopedobacter sp. | reverse complement strand
TTTTGAAAATCACGATGGGTATGCCGTTTCTAAATACCGAGGCGAAATGGAGGTTTGGCGAGGAATCAATGAAGGGTTAAATGCGGTTATCGTTAATCCATCAGTTATTATTGGCGAAGATGCCGGAAAAGAAGGCAGCGGAGCAATTTTTGAAACTGTTAGAAACGGGTTTAAATATTATACACAAGGAGGTACTGGTTTTGTTGATGTTAAGGATGTTGCAAAAACTATGATTTTATTGATGAACAGCGATATTGTTAATGAACGTTTTATCCTAAATGCAGAAAATATCAGTTATAAAGATTTATTTGCTAAAACTGCCGAAATTTTTGGTTTACCTATCCCAGAAAAGGAAGCAAAACCTTGGATGTTAAACATGGCTTGGCGATTAACATCATTAAAAAACTGGCTGACTAAATCTAAAGGTGGTTTAAATAAAGCAACAGCAGAAAATGCATCAAAGATAAGTGCTTATAGTAATGATAAAATTAAATTAGCTTTAAATTATAAGTTTATCCCTCTTCAAGAATCGATTACCAAAATCGCAAACAGTCTAAAATCTGCTTAATTTCAAATAATTTAGCTATTTCTAAATGATTTATGCAATTTTAGGGCTTAATAACAATTGCTTTGAAGCCATATTTCATCATAGATTTTGATAGCACTTTTACGCAAGTAGAAGCTTTAGACGAGTTAGCTCGCATTTCTCTAAAAAATCATCCTGATAGGGAATCTATTTATCAAAAAATTGAAGATTTAACCAATTTAGCAATGGAAGGCAAACTTTCTTTTTCTGAGAGTTTGGCGGGTAGGGTTAAACTTTTAAATGCAAAAAAATCTCATCTCGACTTATTGGTTAAGCATTTGAAGAAAAAAGTTTCTTCCTCATTTACTAGGAATAAAGCGTTTTTCAAAAAACATGCAGACGAAGTTTTAATTGTTTCTGGTGGGTTTAAAGAATTTATCACGCCCGTAGTTACCCCTTTTCATATCAAGAAAAAAAATATTTACGCCAATACATTTGTTTTTGATGGGGATGATAATATTGTTGGATATGACGAAGAAAATCCATTATCGCAAGAAAATGGAAAAGTAAAGTTGATGAAACAAATGCCTTTAGCAGGCGATATTTATGGAATTGGCGATGGTCATTCAGATTTTCAATTAAAGGAATCTGGGATGATTAAAAAGTTTTTCGCTTTTACAGAAAATATTGAACGTAAGGCGGTAGTAGAAAAAGCAGATCATGTTGCTGCCAGTTTTGATGAGTTTTTATATGTAAACGATTTACCACAGGCAATTTCTTATCCTAAAAACCGCATTCTTTGTTTATTGGTTGGCGATGTACCTCAAGAATCCATAGATTATTTGAAAAAAGATGGTTTTTCTATACGTCATAAAACCACATTCGAAGAAAAATATGTGAAGGATGTAGGAATGCTTTTATTAGGCGATGGAGAAACTGTTTCTGACGAGAAATTAAGAAAAGCAGTAAAACTTAAAACACTTGGTTATTGGGGTAATGCCAAAGATAAAATCAATCTTTCTATTTGTACAGAGATGGGAATGGTAGTTTTTGATAGTTTAAAAACGCCAAATAACAGAACATTAATTGCCAAAAGAATGGCAGATTTTATCAATACAGGAACTACTTATAGAAGCACAAATTTCCCTAATTTGCAGTTGCCTAAAATTGCTGGCTCTTTCCGTTTAATCCATATCCACAGAAATGTACCAGGTATTATGGCAAAAATAACAAAGGTTTTAGCTAAGCATGAGATTAATATTTTAGGTCAGTTTTTAATGACCAATCCTCAAATTGGGTATGTTATTACTGATACCGATACCAGTTATGATAAAGAATTATTAAAGGAA
>JACMNZ010000572.1 GCA_014378285.1 Pseudopedobacter sp. | reverse complement strand
TGGAACAGAAACTTTATTAGCTCCAATTGTTTGAAGTTCATTTGTTAAAACGGGTCCTGTAGCTATGTAAATAGAGTTGTTTTCAACTGCCCAAGTACGAACTAATCCCTCTAAATTTTTCCATATACCCCTATTAAAACTTGGTGTTTGCGGACTCATATTGCTATAGTAAAAAGATTCAGCCATTGCAATAGATGACCAACCCATATCAGAAGCAGGCGCTAAGTGTCCTCTGTCGTACCCTGAACCTTCGTAATCTTTGTCAGAAGCAGTTCCTGTTTTTACCTTTGTATCAGGTATGAATTTATTGGTTCTTTTAAAAAGTTTATTTGTTTCTGCTTTGGTAAGCTCGTAGGCAATCCAATTTGCTTGTTCGTGTGTTTCGTTGTACAATAACGAATATCCTGTGTGTGTAATAATTTTGTCTTTGGAATTAGTTTTTGGAAGTTCTAATTTGGTTATGTTAGTACCGTTAATATTATGCAAAGGAATGCTGTCAGCGTACAACCAAGTGCCGTCTTCATACAACAAAACAGTTTTTCCATCATTTGTTTTTACTTCTTGCTGTCCAAAAGTCATTGCCTGGATTGCAACAATGAAGAATAAAGTTAGTATGATTTTTTTCATTTCGTGTCGTTTGCGCCTGTTTTTAGAGGAATTTTAATATTTGCATCAAGCTAAAGTTTCACCATCAAGCATTGCGCCACCAAGGATTATACCTTCTCCTTTTTAAAGAAAGCCATCATTAATACGTTGAATAAAATCTTTTTTTCTGCTCATTTTGTCTTTTGAATTAAAATCAATTGCATGATATTATTTTTTTTATAAAAGTTGTGCTTGTAAGCTCTAATAAAAAAACATCATTTTTTTAACAAAAAAAAAGAATTATACTTTTGTTTTTCAGAAGGATTTAAGTCACACTTAGAGTTAATTGTAAAAATTTATTTTGGATTCAAAAATATAAATGTTAGACAAGCTTATCACATTTAATGTAAAACGTTAGAAAAGTCAGTGTTTAAAGTTAAAGTTAAATTAGTAAAATAATAGTAAAAAAAGTTTTTTTATTTAAACTAAAAATTTAAATTTGCTTCTTAACAAAGTTTAATATAACAAAAAATAAATTATTAAAACTATTAAAATTAAAAGAAAATGGCAAACGTTAAAAAAGAAAAAGGTTCAGGTTTAGGAGGAATGATTTCAGGTATCATTATTGTTTTATGTATTTTTATGGGATGGATAATCTGGAATTTCATTATGGGTGATGGAGCAAACTTTGAAGGAGGAGTTAACACAGGTCATCCGCTTCCAGGAAATTATTTAGCAATGGTGTACAAAGGAGGTCCTATTGTACCAGTTTTGATGGGATTGCTTTTAATGGTAATTGTTTTTTCATTTGAGCGTTATGCTGTAATTTCTAAAGCTGCAGGAAAAGGAAATCTAGATAAATTTATGGAGGATGTTCAAAAAAGCATCAAAACAGGAGATATTGAAGGTGCAATTGTAGCCTGTGACAAACAACAAGGTTCGGTTGCAAATGCAATTAGATCTGCATTAGTTAAATACCAAGATGTAAGGAAAGAAGGTATTGACAGTGAAGCTGCTGCTGAAACCATTCACAAAGAAATCGAAGAGGCTACTTCACTTGAAATGCCAATGTTAGAAAAACATATGACTATTCTGTCAACTTTAGTTTCTTTAGGAACTCTTGCAGGGTTATTAGGAACAGTTACTGGTATGATTAAAGCGTTTGGTGCATTAGCAAGTTCAGGAACTCCTGACCAAGCGATGTTGGCAAATGGTATTTCTGAGGCACTTATTAATACTGCAACAGGTATATCTACTTCTGCATTAGCAATTATTGTTTACAATTTATTCACTTCAAAAATCGATACTTTAACTTATTCTATCGATGAAGCAGGTAACACAATCGTGAATACTTACAGACATTTTAGAGGTACACAAAAATAATTAGTAATAATTTTTAAGGATTTAGCGTTGTATTGTTTGCGAGCGCTAAGTCTTTACTAATTTTAAAATATAAAATTAATGGCTGGAAAATCGTCCAAAAAAGCAGCGTCTATTGATATGACCGCTATGTGTGATGTGGCTTTCCTTTTGCTTACTTTTTTTATTTTGACCGCGACGGCCAAAATACCAGAAGCATTGCCTGTGGATACGCCATCATCAACAGTACAAACCAAGTTACCCGAAACGGATTTGGCTACTTTGACCATTGGTAAAGGAAAAGTATTTTTTGATTTG
>JACMNZ010000571.1 GCA_014378285.1 Pseudopedobacter sp. | reverse complement strand
TTGCGGTAGCTATGACCGCACTTATGGAAATTACATAACTGATTTTATTTAAGCCGACTCTTTCGAAAACGAAAGCTAGAGAATTGGCAACAGCTAATTCGCTATAATTCACCATTCCGGTTAAAACCAGCGCTACTAAAATGTATAACACCGTACAAATGATTAAAGAATAAATCATTCCTCTAGGGAGATCTTTCTGTGGATTTTCACATTCTTCTGCTGTAGTAGAAATAGCATCGAAACCGATATAGGCAAAGAAAACACCCGACACACCTTTCATCATTCCACTAAAACCATTCGGTAAAAATGGATGCCAATTTGCTGGTGTTACATAAAAGAAACCGATTACAATCACGGCTAACACTACACAAACTTTTAAAATTACCATGGCATTGGTTGCTCGTTTAGTTTCTTTAATACCTATATAAACTAACCAAGTAATCAGAAAAACAATCATTAAAGCAGGTAAATCTGCAATCAACTTTAAACTACCAATTGCTGGTGCAGTTGTCCATGCTTGTGCTGCGTTGATGATATTGCTACTTAAGCCATCTAAAGAACCGCTAGCAGCAACCACCGTTTCGTTTGCTTTATAAGCGGAGAAGTAATCCATTGTTAAATAAGCAGGGACTTCTATATGAAAGCCTCGCAATAAATTTACAAAATAACCACTCCAAGAAATAGCTACAGCGATGTTTCCAATAGCATATTCCATCAATAAATCCCATCCAATAATCCATGCAATTAATTCGCCGAAAGAGGCATAAGCGTAGGTATAAGCACTGCCAGCAACAGGAATTCTTGATGCAAATTCGGCGTAACATAAAGCGGAGAAGCCGCAGGTAATTCCAGTTAAAATAAATAAAATACTTACACCTGGTCCACCATTAAAGGAAGCTTCACCAATCGTAGAGAATATTCCAGCTCCTACTATGGCTGCAATTCCCATAAAAGTAAGATCTTTTACGGTTAGAACTTTGTTTAAACTATGACTTTCCCCATCTCCGTAGCCATCTTTACTGTCCTTTAATATTTTAGAGATGGTTTTTTTTCTGAATACACCTTGTTGCATATGAATTTGATAAAAAGTTGAAGGACCAAAATAAAAATTATTTAACGAAAACTGCTTTAAAAATCCAGATTAAGATTTTTTTTGGAATGAAAATGTTAAAATAAGGAGCTAAAAAATTCAACTTTCTACTTCCCAAACAAACCATTCTTATACAGATAGGATGCGGTTTGATAAAAGGCAATGGCTTCTTCTTTTAGTTTTTCATCTACTTTTTCTGGCGTTTGCTCGTTATTTGCTGAAACTTTAAACTGCTCTACTTTTTTCTGTGGAGAAAGGATGATTAAATGCCCATTTCGCATATAACCTAACTTTTCGTAAGTACTAATAAAAGCCCATTCTTCGTTGTTTTGAACTCTAAAAATATCTCTACCAAAAAACTTAGAATCATAATTTACATGCAACATCCCTAATAAAGTTGGGACAATATCAATCTGTGCGGTTAGTTTATCATAGACTTCTGGTTTGATGATTTTTGGGGCATAAATAATTAAAGGGATATGATATTTATCAACTGGGAGTTCGGTTTTGCCAGCACTGGAAGCACAATGGTCAGCAACAATTACGAAAATGGTATTGTTGAACCAAGGTTTGGATGATGCCTCTTTGATAAATTTTCCAATTGCGTAATCAGTATATTTTATGGCACCTTGTCTTCCTGTTTTAGAAGGGATATCAATTCTACCATCTGGATAGGTATAAGGACGATGGTTAGAAACCGTCATAATGTGACTGAAGAAGGGTTTCCCATTTTTATATTTTTGATCTAATTGTCGAATGGCTAAAGTGAATAAATCCTCGTCAGCAACGCCCCAAATATTTTCATAATGAATATCTTTTTTATCTATTGCATTTCTATCGGTTACCTCATAGCCATTATTCCCGAAGAAATAATTCATGTTATCAAAATAGCCATAACCACCATAAATATATTGCGATTGATAGCCGTTTTTATTAAGTAGATTCCCTAGAGAGAATAGGTTTTCGTTATTTGGTCTTTTTACAATAGACTCGCCAGGTGTTGGTGGGATTGATAAGGATAAAGCTTCTAAACCCCTCACCGTTCTTGTTCCTGAAGCATAAAGATTGCTGAACATCAGTCCTTTTTTAGCTAAAGAATCCATATGAGGAGTCATGTGTGTAGTATCTCCATAAACGCCCAAATATTCGGCACTCAAACTTTCTACACTAATTAAAACGATGTTATATTTTTTCTCGGGTTGAGTATAAGAAATAAATCGTTCAATACTTTCTGCTTGTTTATTATATACAACACTGTCTCTATTGAGTAAATCTCTTAAAATTTTGAAAGCCTTTTTCTGATCTATAGTTGCATAGAATTTATCGTAATTGAGCTCGTTATTCCAAAACGCAGCACCAAAATCATATAAACCATCACCAGACAATTCTACAGCGTATTGGTTTTTGCTGAAATTCTTGGCATTATTCCTAACAAAAAACCATGATAGAGTTGGGATTGCCAATAACAAAAAAGCGATAGGCGTCCTTTTAACAAACTTTATATTGCTGCTTAATGAGAGCTTGATTTTTTTTCTTAGAATAAAATAGAACAGCAAAATTGTGAAAAATAAAATCACCAGAATAATTGGAATAACTGGGTAAGATTCCCAAATGTTACCAATTACCTCGGTGGTGTAGACTAAATAATCAACGGCTATAAAATTATAACGTGTAGAAAATTCGTCCCAAAATGTCCATTCCGAAACAATGTTGAACAACAGTAAAAATGTACAAATGATAAAAACACCATACCAGAAAAACGATGTGTTTTTGCTTTAAAGACCTTTGATGGTAGTAGCCAAATATATAAAACCAACGGAACGCAAAAATAGCTGGCCATAATGGTATCATAAAATAAACCAATAGTAAATATCCCAACAATGTTGAGGAATGACCAATCGAAACCCGATGCAGATTTAATTAATAATGCAAAACGAGTGACGAATGCGATGCTGATGATTAAGAGGTACAGTAAAAATACTGGTCCGAATCTTCTAGATAAGATTTTATTGATGAACGTAGAAATAGCTTTATATTTTAAGTTTAACAATCAAATTTAATGAGAATTAACTGATTAAATATCAAATTAAAACCATAATGAAGTTTAGTGAATTTTATCTGTTGCTACTTTATAGGTTGGATCTTCTATGATATTCACCTCAATAATATCGTTAGCATTTTTTAATAATTCCCTACAATCTCCACTAAGATGACGGAGATGCAATGTTTTTCCAGCATTTTTATAACGCTCGGTTAATTTATTCAAGGCTTCAATGCCAGACATATCAGCCACTTTACTTTCACTAAAATCAATGATGACTTCCTGAGGATCAGTTAAAACATCGAACTTATCATTAAATGCTGTTATAGATGCGAAAAATAAAGGTCCAAATATCTCATAATGTTTTACTCCTTTCTCGTCCACATATTTTCTGGCTCTGATACGTTTAGCACTTTCCCAGGCAAAAACCAGCGCAGAAATGATAACACCAATTAATACGGCTAAAGCAAGATTATGCAATAACACAGTAATGCCGGCTACCAAAACTCCTACTATAATGTCATGTAAAGGCATTTTTCCAATCATCCTGAAACTTGCCCATTCAAAAGTCCCTACTGCCACCATAATCATTACTCCGGTTAATGCGGCCATAGGTACTTTTTCTATCAGGCTAGAGCCAAACATGATAAATACCAATAACATGATGGCAGCAACAATCCCTGATAAACGAGCTCTTGCACCAGAGGAGATATTTATTAAACTTTGCCCAATCATGGCGCAGCCACCCATACCCGAAAATAATCCGGTAACAAAATTAGCAGTTCCCTGCGCTACAGCTTCCCTATTCCCGCTTCCACGGGTTTGCGTAATCTCATCAATCAAATTTAGCGTAAGCAAACTTTCAATTAATCCTACGCCAGCAATGATTAAGGCATATGGAAAAATTACTTCTAAAGTGGTCCACTGAAATGGTATAGACGGAATATGAAACGGAGGGAAACCTCCTTGAATAGAGGCTAAATCGCCTACCGTTTTAGTATGAATGTTGAAAGCTAGGATAATGGCACTAACAATTAATATGGCTGTTAAAGCAGAAGGAATTTTCTTGGTCAGTTTTGGTAAACCCCAAATGATGAAAACGGTAAGTGATACAAAACCTAACATAATGTACATGGGCGGGCCAGTTAACCAATGCATTTCTCCATCGGCACCCAACCCTTTAAACTGTACTAATTGCGACATAAAGATAATGATGGCAAGGCCATTTACAAAACCATACATTACAGGTTGCGGTACCAAGCGAATAAATTTTCCTAATTTGAAAAAGCCAAAAATCATTTGAATTAAACCCGCTAATATTACTGCAGCAAAAACATACTCCACACCTTGAGATTT
>JACMNZ010000570.1 GCA_014378285.1 Pseudopedobacter sp. | reverse complement strand
TTATCACAGAGTACTAAATTATTGACTGTTTTTGCTCTTTTTCGGCGTTGCCATTTAACTTTTTCACCCCTTTTTTTGATGGAGTGTGAGAACCATCTAATTGTAAACATTCCAAGGCTCAATATGTTCGCCAAAATAGGCTGTTAAAAAAATAAAAGCACTTCTACTATTGTTATAAGGTTTCCCGACCTAAACAACTTGTAAAAGTGCAAATAATTACCAAACTATTAGACGTACTGTCTGGACAATTCAGTGCTACAAATTTACAACATTTTGCCATCATCATTGATAGCATTTTGGGAATTTCTAATTCAGTTACTACTTTATCAGTAGCTCGATACAGCTCATTAAGCTATCGAACTGTTCAAAGATTTTATGCTTTGAAGGATGTTAATTGGTTATTAGTAAATCTATTTTTATTCAAACATTTTATTTATCAAAAAGGCAAAAGCTATCTTTTTGCAGCAGATGAAACGGTTAAAGGAAAAGTAGGTAAACAAACTCATGGTTTAGGACGATTCTATTCGTCAATGGCAAAACAAGTTATTCGTTCTGTTAGCTTTTTAGTGATTTCTATTATTGATATTGAAAAAGAGAAATCTTATATTTTAGGGTGTAAACAACTGATTGTTAATAATTTATCAAAAGTTGCTATTACCCAAGACAAAAAGAATAAGTCTAAGAAAAAATCAAAAACTAAATTAAAAGGCAGACCTAAAGGTTCAAAAAACAAAGAGAAATCCGAACCAGAAAGCACCTCTTATCAAGTGCTTAGAACGCTTTTAGACTTAGTCCAGAGCCAGTTAAAGGTATTTTTACCAGAATTAAATTGTTTTCATATAGTTCTTGACGGCTTTTACGGTCACGAAGATTATTTACTTTTAGCCGCTAAAAATGGGCTAAATATTATCTCAAAGTTTAAAGTAAACGCTCACCTAATTTTACCTTATCAAGGCGAACAGTTAGGAAAAGGGCGACCAAAAACCTTAGGAGATAAAGTGAATTTAGATAATCTTGATGAGAAGTTTT
Organism: Pseudopedobacter sp.; assembly: GCA_014378285.1. Lineage (GTDB taxonomy): Bacteria > Bacteroidota > Bacteroidia > Sphingobacteriales > Sphingobacteriaceae > Pseudopedobacter. Next base: position 920 of record JACMNZ010000570.1, on the reverse strand, counting down.
ATATCTCTACAATTCATGATAAAGACTCTAATATTTCAACCAAAGTATATCAATTTGAGGCTTTTACCCCTAAAATGGCTGGTCTCAAACTGAATATCGTAGTAATGGTACATACTCATCAAATCACCAAACAAGTTAGTCGAAACATAATCTTTACCAATGATTTAGCTTTAAACACGCTAAAAGTTATCAAATATTATTCTCTCAGATTTCAAATAGAGTTCGATTTTAGAGATGCCAAACAATTTTATGGTCTATCTGATTTTAAAAATTATAAAGAAACCCAAGTGACTAACGCTGTCAATATTGCTTTTACAATGACGGTGGTTGGTAAGTTAGTCTTAGAAAAGTACAAGATTAAACTCGACTGCCCCAACATGGGCATAATTGACCTAAAAACCGTATTTCGTGCCCAAAAATGTGCAGAAATACTTTTAAATAACATCAATTTCGACCATGATGAATTTTTAAATAGTCCCCAATTCCTTAAAATCGCCAGATTGGAGGCTATTCATATTTAATGGTGGCGAACATATTGATATAACGCATGGTTACATTACCTATTCTGAATAATTGGGCGTGTAAACTACGGTCGGGTTCTTCTAACTTTTCTAAAAATGCTTTTTGATTTTCATTATAAGGTTCTGAACTACTGGGTAGCGGATGAAAGTCTAACCTGCTTTCCCTTTGAACTTCGGGGCTATTAATTGATTCATTGACAGCTTCGGTAAATTCCGACATAAAGGCTTCTTCATCAATTTCAGCTTCAAAGAAATGATTAGGAATTAGGCTAAATGCCTTTCCCATTATCTCATCTTTTTCTGGTTCGATAGCTATAACTTGAAACAAACTCAGAAATTTATCTAACAATTTTCTAAATGCAGGATGATGCTCTTGGGGATAAAAACCATAAAACTATC
>JACMNZ010000122.1 GCA_014378285.1 Pseudopedobacter sp. | reverse complement strand
TGTTAATATTTTATGAAGATTCTTTTAACAGGCGCAAACGGTTACATAGGGACAAGGCTATTGCCTTTATTAGTTGAAGCAAATCACGATGTATATTGTTTAGTTAGGGACAAAAGAAGATTTAAAGAAGAATCAGAGCCAGAGTCTAAAATTAATATCGTAACCGCTGATTTACTAGATGAAGAATCTTTAAAATCAATCCCTAAAGATATTGATGCCGCTTATTATCTAGTGCATTCTATGGGAAATGCCCATGCAGATTTTAGAGCTTTAGAAGAACTTTCTGCCAAAAATTTTGTAAATGCAATGGTTCATACCAATTGCAAACAAATAATTTACTTAACAGGAATTGTTAACGACGAAGGATTATCAGAACATTTAAAATCGCGGTTAGGTGTAGAAGGTATCATAAAAGAAAGTAAGATTACATACACTTTTTTAAGGGCAGCAATAATTATAGGTTCTGGTAGTGCATCTTTTGAAATCATAAGAGATTTAACAGAGAAACTCCCCATAATGATTGCCCCAAAATGGCTAAAAACCAGATGCCAACCCATTGCAATTAGAGATGTCCTTTTTTATTTAAGAGGAGTTTTAGGAAATGAAAAAGCTTTAAACCAAACTTTTGATATTGGTGGTCCAGATATTTTGACCTATAAAGAAATGCTTTTGGGATATGCAAAAGCTAGAAAACTGAAAAGATATATTTTTACGGTTCCTATCCTAAGTCCAAGATTATCTTCCTATTGGCTAAACATAGTAACATCCGTAAACTATAATATTGCTAGTAGTTTAGTGCAAAGTATGCGTAATGAAGTGATTTGTCATGATGATAAAATTAAGAAAGTTGTCCCCATGAAATGTTTTACCTATCAAGAAGCTTTAAAATTGGCTTTTGTTAAGATAGAACAAAATTCCATCGTATCTAGCTGGCGAGATGCTTTAAATAAAGGCTACCTAAGCACTTCATTTATGGATCAAGTAAAAGTACCACAGAACGGTACACTAAATTATAAAGTAAAGCGTGAGTTTAGAAAAGATGTAGAAATAGTTTTAAGTAATGTATGGTCAATTGGCGGCAAAAGAGGTTGGTATTACTTAGATTGGTTATGGAATTTACGTGGCTTGATTGACCAGTTGGTTGGTGGCGTTGGTACAAGAAGAGGAAGAAGAAGCGGAAACCAGATTGTAGCAGGTGATGCTTTAGATTTTTGGCGAGTAATTTTAGCAGATAAAAACAACAAAAGACTTTTACTATATGCCGAAATGAGATTACCTGGGGAAGCTTGGTTAGAGTTTAAGATAATTGAAAGACATGAGAAAAAATTTTTAAGCCAGATTGCTACCTTTAGGCCGTACGGATTATGGGGAAGGATTTATTGGTGGTTGATGTGGCCTTTTCATCTTTTTATTTTCAATGGAATGGCTAAAAACCTAATAAATTACAAAGCTTCTTAATATTAAGTCTTTATTTATTTTAGCGATAATAATCAAGGATGTTTTTTTAACCTTTTGATTTGTAGATTTTTTTACCTTAATTTATAAATACCAAAACAACCTGATTATGATAGCAGTACACCAAATTTTATCTCAAAAAGAAGGTAGATTAATTACAATAATGCCACAATCTATGGTTTATGAAGCTTTAGAAATCATGAACAGTTATAATATAAGTGCCAT
>JACMNZ010000569.1 GCA_014378285.1 Pseudopedobacter sp. | reverse complement strand
TTAAAAGACGGCAGCTTGTGGCGGGCACAGGAAGTGGATTTAAAACTTAACATTCCTGTGGGTTCTACCTTATATGTACAGAAAAGATTTATAGACCATTTTTTGAGGAACCAAATGTATGATTGTTCAGATTGGTCGGACGAAGCAGACACCTATGTAAAAGTGCAAGCCACTAAAGATGGTTTTATTTGTCAAAAAACAGCTGATGCGATAGAACGTCAAAAAAACTACAATAAAAATAATAATATCGAATCTGAAGTTAAAGAGAATATAATTTTTTAGTTGCATTCATGTAATATGTGTACTAGGCGCCCTAATGGCGCCTTTTTTATTTTTTTTATTTGCCTTCTAAGATAATTGCGTACATTTCGTTTTATTAACATAATTTTTACATTTAATCTCATCTATGATTAAATATTTACTCCTCTTTATTTTCTTTCAATTTGTTTTGATGAACGTCGGTATTTCTCAAACAAATTCAACAACCTTAAAAGGACTAGTTACCTCAAAGAATGTTAAGCTATCAGACGTTGTGGTTAACATTTCTAATACAGATTCCTCTTTTAAAAATACAACTACCACTCAATCTAATGGAACTTTTTTATTTAAAAATATTCCGCCCGGAACTTACAGTCTTAACTTTAGAAAATTAGGTTTCAAAGACACCACGTTTAAAGATTTAAAAATTACAAAAGAAATTAAAGAGTTTATTATACCAACCATAACGTTAACTGCCGAAATTAAAAATTTAAATGAGGTGATCGTATCTGGTAATGTTCCAACTATTCAAAGGCGCAGTGGAAAAACAATTTTAAATGTAGAGAATAGCGTTTTTGCAACTGGCAGCAGTGGTTTTGAAATTCTACAAATAGCCCCTGGTGTTAGTATTGATAATAATGAACAAATTTCAATTAAAGGTAAAAGCGGTGTTGTAATTTACATTGATGGGAAACCAAGCAATTTGTCTAAAGCTGATTTGGTAGAATATCTAAAAAATATACCCACTAATAATATAGATCAGATAGAGATTATCTCTGTTCCATCCGCAAAATATGACGCTGCCGGAAATGCGGGCATCATTAATATTAAATTTAAAAAAGGTAAAAATATGGGAACAAGTGCCACTTACTCTGCGGGTGGTGGGATAGGAAGAAATTATAGGTATAATACCGGTTTAAGTCTAAATAATCGTGGGAAAAAGACTAATTTTTATGGCAACTTTGATTATAGTAAAATAAAAAGTATTGATGATAATTATTTAAATAGAGCCATTACGACTAACAGTGTTATTTATGACATCAAAAATGCTGACTTAAAAGGAAGAGATAATTACAATATAAATTTAGGTTTCGATTATAATGTAAAGCCTGGGCAAACCATTGGGGTTTTATTGAATGGCTTTATTAACAAACTCACTTCGGATGAAAATAACCTTAGCAACATCTATTCTTCAACTCGTTTAGATTCTTCCATTATTTCAACCTCCTACGAAGAAAGAAATATAAAGAATGGTACCATCAACCTAAATTACGTTGGTTCTATCGGTAAAAAGGGGACTAAAATTTCTGCAGATGCAGATTATTTGAGATACGAAAGAACATCGAGCGAAGATTTCAAAAGTAAATATCAATCCTTTTCGCCTCCTTATGGAAAAAAAACAGATTTAAATTTAATCAACCAGTCACCTTCAAATATTAACCTCGGTTCAATTAAAACAGACTTTACCCAACCTCTAAAAAAGGATTGGTTTTTAGATGCAGGATTTAAATTTAGTATGGCCAAAACTGAAAGTGAAAGAGTATTTGATTTAAAATCAGGGGTAAATCCGTTTGGAAGCAATATTTCAAACTTTGATTATAAAGAAAATATCAATGCGGCATATTTTATCTTTAGGAAAAAGAAAGAGAAAAGCAACCTAGAATTTCAATTAAGAACAGAACAAACCATCGCAAAAGGAACTTCGAGTAACGGAAATGAATTAATTAACAGAAATTATTGGAGTTTTTTTCCTGTGTTTCTATACTCGACAGACGTTAATAAAAATGATCGACTTTCATTTTCTTATAACAGACGAGTAAACCGTCCTGATTATCAAGATTTAAATCCCTTCATTTATTTTCTAGATCAAAAAACTTATTCCCAAGGTAATCCATCTTTAAAGCCTGCTTATGCTAATTCCTTTGAAATTAATTATACCATTAAGGATACTTACAGTTTTAGCCTACAGTATAACCACATTAAAGACTTTATGTATACGGTTTACCAACAAAATGATAATAGTCAGGTTGCGATAACTAGTAGGAGCAATTTTGACTATCGAAAAACGATAGGTTTTGAGTTTGATATCCCACAAGATATTACCAAATGGTTATCGATGGATTTGTCTTTGCGAAACTATTATGAGTTCTTTAAATATACTTCCACTTTTTCTGGCGAAGTAAAGAACAGGAGTTTTAGTGGTTTATACAACCTAAATACTACTTTTAAATTACCTAAAGGATTTAATGCTTTATTAAATTTGCATTATGAAACACCACTTGCATATGCGATTTATCAGTTTAAGCCGCTTTACTTTGCCAATTTTGGATTATCAAAATCAATATTTAAGAAAACTGCAAGTGTGAGATTCAGCATTACTGATATTTTTGACACCAATAGTAATAGGTACAGCAGTAACTTATACAATCTGGATTTAGTGGCTAAAGAGAAAAGAGAAACTAGAAGTTT
>JACMNZ010000568.1 GCA_014378285.1 Pseudopedobacter sp. | reverse complement strand
TCAGAAATGCGGTTTAAGCATTCCATACTTCTATCATATTTAGCCTGAATTCTTACCTCTTTTGTCAACCGTCTAACCGTTTCAATGTTATGTGAAACAACTTCAGGCTTTTCTTCGCAAACACGATATAAATTATCCCAAACCCCTTTAAAATCAGGAATTAAAGTTTCCATGGTGGTACCAGGGCTTTCTCTTCTTATGGCTCTGATGGTCTCTGCCCAGATAATTGAGCCGCCATCTTTTAAATCGTCTCTGTCTACTGAAGTTAAAACAGCATGTTTCACACTCATTAATTTGATGGAATTTGCAACCCTATTGGGCTCATCAGTATCCACGGCTAAAGGCCTACCAGTGGCTACCGCACAAAAAGAACAAGAACGTGTACAGATATTACCAAGAATCATAAAAGTAGCTGTCCCAGCTCCCCAGCACTCGCCCATATTGGGACAATTTCCACTTTCACAAATGGTATGAAGCTTATGTTCATCAACTAAACTTCGAACTTGAGCATATTCTTTACCTATTGGTAATTTTACTCTCAACCAATCGGGCTTGCGTTGCATTTGATTTGCCGGAATTACTGGTAATTCAATCATATCACAAATGTATTAATTGTTTTTGTCAATGCACCAACTTACAAAGTCTTCTATTTGTTTTTTGACATTTGCTAAATTTGAAATTCAACACTAAATCATCTATCATTTCTATAATATTTTTAGATTTGATTTCAATTTAAAATTATGGCCACTTCAAAAGTAACCTATTTAGGAGGTTTAAGAACACAAGCAATACACATACAATCGGATACAGAAATCATTACTGATGCACCATTGGATAACCAAGGGAAGGGAGCTGCTTTTTCGCCGACTGATTTATTGGCTACCTCTTTTGCTAATTGTATGCTCACCATTATGGGTATTGCCGCTCGTACGCATGAAATTGATATGGACCGCACTACTGCCGAAGTCACTAAAGTTATGGCAGCAGAACCACGCAGAGTGGCTGAGATTCATGTGAACTTCTCTTTCCCTAAAAAAAAGGAGTATTCTGACAAACAAAAGAAAATTTTAGAACATGCGGCTTTAACTTGTCCTGTACATTATAGCTTACACCCAGATATTAAAAGACAAGTAGATTTTGGCTGGTAATTTTGAGGCGTTTTAACACGCTATCCGCTTATACAACACAAGGCATTAGCCACAGGCAGGTATCTGCTGCTATCGTTAACGCAAAATTTAACTAAAAGGTAAACTGGGTTTTAAAAATGATCATCCTTCCTTGTAAAGGGTATGAAATATTGTTTTGTATATTTTGATTGATAGTAGCCGTCTCAAAATTTTTAATGTTTGTAAGGTTTCTTATATCCAAAGAAAAATCTATTCTCTGCTTGCTTAACTTATATCTCAAAGCAAAATCCCAAAAGGCATAATTGCTGTTTAATCCATAATTATTTTTATTTTTTAATATAGAGAAACTTGTTTTTATGAATAAATTCTCTTTGACGTCATATTCTAGAACTAACTTTTGTCTCGTATTATTCATTTTAAAAGAGTTCAGTGAATTTGAATATTGTTTGGGTTTACTTAAATAAGTCTGATAACTGAGGTCATAATCATATCTCAGTTTTTCGCCAATTCTACCATTCCACCTCAAACTTAAACTTTGTGAAGAATTGCTAAACTGATAAAGCTGGTTATTTGAAAATTGATTGCTTAACGCAGATTGGTTTGCGTAGGATAAGGTGATAGAAGACCTTATATTAAAAAGATATTTACTCACATCAGTATTAAAATTTAAGGAAGAAGAGGTATTGTCCAATAATATCCTTTCTGAATAAGATAAATTCTTATCTATAACCTGGTAAGCAATGTTGTTAGAAACATTCTCTTGATAATATGCAGTAAGATTAACAAAAAATATCTTTACAGGATTCCTATAACTTAAAAAAGCACCAGTATTAAATCTTTTGGAAGTTCCTAGAATTTCATTATTCTGAGCATAAGAACGGTAATCATTTAAGACTAAACCTGAGTAAGATTGAAGAATATTTCCAGCTGATGCTGTTTTAATGTAATAGATGGAGCTAGAAATTCCTTTCTCTTTGTTATACCGTAGACTAATATTTTGGTTTATTAAAAGTCTTTTGTCGTTAATTTTCGAAGAATAAATATCATCAAATGAATGAATGATTTGATACTTTGTAGGAATTTTGGCAATGAGTCTGAAATTACCTTTTTTCCATTCATAATTTGGCTCCAAATACAACTTGTATTCTTTCCAGCTTAAATTATTGTCAGATGAATCGGGATAAAGTGTTTCATTATTTTTGTCAATTGCACTCAAAGTTGAATTATACTCTTGAAGGTTTGCCAAGAAACCTAATTTATAAGATTGGTTGAAACCACCTTTGCCTTTTTGTACTGATAAATAATTGTTAGTGAAAAATGTAGGGATTTGAATATCCTGATTAATATTTTTTAAAACATCGGCAGTTAAAAAAACCGAAGGGTAACTTGCGCTATCAATTGCGAGGTTTTCTGGCTGAGATTGGTAACTGATAAAGGAATAGTATTGTTTGATAGTTTTCCCTTTTGGAGATTTTATTAAATCTAATTCATTGGAAAAGGATTTAGATTGATATTGGTGATTTTGGACTCTTTGGAAATTATTGGCTAGTAATGAAGCGTCCTCTTTCCTGTTTTCATATTCAAAAGATAATTTATTGTTTAGGTAATAGGTTGCCTTATTTTCAAAAAGGATTAAATCCGCATAAAAATTTTGCGGAAGAATTTGATTGTTCTGTTGTTCTTGATAATTGATGACTTCATTGGGTAGCAAAATCTTTGTTTGGTTAAAATATCGTTGTTTTTGCTTGTCGTAATTATAATAAACTTTTGACTTTAGCTGTACTTCATTTTTAAGTTTCCAAAGGTTTGCACTATTCAATAAACTTGAATGGTTAAACAAATACCTGTTTTGATCTAAAGGCGGGCTGCTGCCTGTACCAGTCGTAAGTTGAGCATTTATGGATTGGTAGCCTTTTTTTGCTATTTCCTGTAGTTGATTAAGAGAAAGTACATCATTCTCTAAAGCATTAGCCGAGTTATTGGCTTTGAACGTATGGATGGCTTTATAGTTATTTTTTAGTGAGATTAAATTAGCTTCCTCCTCATAAATGGCAGGCAAGCCACCGCCCAAATCTGCTTGGCCGAAAAGCTTTAATTTTGCTTCGTCCTTAAAAGTTAGGTTGATATCCACGGCATCACTAAAAACTTTACCTTCTAAAGCTTTAATACTTTGGTGGTTTTCCAATACTTGTATCTGGTTTACAATGTTGTTAGGCAAGGTTCTGGTGGCGAGATTATATTTACTTTCCAACAGATCATCACCATCTAAATAAAGCTTACCCACATTTTGCCCATTAAATTTAATCTGCCCGTTTTCTGCAACTGTAATACCTGGTATTTTTTTTAATACATCCCCAATGGTACGGTCTTGTGGCGAAGCAAAATCATCAGCCAAGTAGGTGGTGGTATCTCCGCTCATCTTCACCACAGGTTGTTTGTTTTTTACAATCACTTCCTTTAATTGAAGCTGGCTTTCTTCTAAGATAAAATTGTATTCGGTTTGCTTAGGTTTAAGAATAATGATCTGCGACCTATAACCTAGTGAATTTACTTTTAATAGATACAGATTAGGATTGTCGATATTAAACAAATACTTTCCTTCTTTATCAGTTTCAGTAAAATTGACAATAGAAGAATCTACTTTATAAAGTAATAGTACTGAAATACCAGTTATTTTAAAGTTTTTAGAGTCAATTACTTTACCGTATATTCTGACTTTTTCCTGAGTTAAGGCTTTTTGGTTCAGGGATAGTGTGATAATAATAAAAAATAAAACTATTTTACAATAAAAGAAGCTTTTCATTTTACCTATTGCTGGGTATAATATTCCAAAGCTTCTAAAGGAAAATTTATTCGTTGACTAGGTAACAATGGATTCCTTTTCATTGGTTCCATCGGTGGGGTTACGGTGAACTTTTTGCCAAGACGTTGTTCCATAAATGCATGCGGATCATCTTGCATAAATTTTGCTAATCTCAGATATTCTGGCCAAGATATTTCCTCTTCACTCAAATCAATATTGATTTTATCTTTATCGGATAATTCAAATGAAATTAATTTAAATTGAATACTTTTAGTCTCATCTTCCGCTTCAATAATTAAACCAGGCAAGCCTACTAATTTCCATGGTCCAGCTTTAATTGGTATCTCGTTTGTAAACCAGACTGAAAATTTTCTTCCATGATACTCACAAATTGCTTGTTGACAGTCAAAACCCATAATTTTTCTACTAATATTTTTAATATCCCAATTTATCTCAGGGAAAGTTCTTTTTGTCTTGAAATTACCTACTGTTTTAAGTGTGGTGGTTACCATTTCGTTAGAAGAAAAATCGAATAATATTTTTTCGTTAGTAAATTTTTTATCTGTAACTGGCATCATTATCCCAGTCTTATTGTAGTTGCTTTTCATGATGGAGTCAACAATTTCTTTATCTAAACTTTTAAATAAAGAATGTTTTTCACTTAATATTAAAATAAAACTTTCTTCTTGAATATTGGAAAAATTTAAACTATCATAATGGTGTGTTAACACATATTTTGATTTAGCAAAACTTAAACTTTGAGAATAACAATTAATTAAAATTAAATTTAATATTAAAGTGTTATAAATTATTTTTTTCATGATAGGTCGGTTTTGTTTATAATGAAGCTCTTTTAAGAGCTTCATTATATTTTAAATTAGTTAGGTGCTTCGCCACAAAGCTGTTGATTCATAATGCTGTAAATAATCCAAGATTCCTGTGCTGTCCATTCACCTCCATTATCACATACCATATAAGTTAATCCACATGTTGTTTGTCCTCCGGAACAACCAAATTTTGAATCTGTTGAGGGTGTTATTTTTTCATCACTTGATTCATTTATATTTTTAACATCTTCCTTTTTCACATCATCCGCAAATGAAGCAAAACTTAGTGCCGTCAGCATAATAGCCGATAATAAAATCTTTTTCATGATTTATAAATTTAATGTTTTTTACTACTCGTAAGCTTTTCGGATTCTGCTAGGTTGATCTATTCTTCTGGCCAGATGATTAAAACCTATAACTAATTTACAATCAGTATCTTACATATAAAAATATTTTTTAATAAATAAATTAAATATCTTTTAGATTAATTATTTGTAATATGATTATATTTTATATTTGAATATTTCTATATGTGGGGGCGGATATTTTAATTTTATGACATACTTAGAGTTTAATGAGGAAATTAACTTTCATTTTACCTCTATAGTTTAATGAATATTAACTTTTCCAGTTCACTATAGTTTGCATCCTGATATTAAAAGACCAGTTAATTTTGGTTGGTAAATAGTAAAGCTTTCTGAATTAACAGAAAGCTTTACTATTATTAAATTATGAATTGCTTTTAATTTCGGGTTAAAGTTAGCCGAACTTTAACCTTTGTATTGTTAATACTCACTGAACTTATTGAATTAAGTATCAATTTATTCTCTACACTTTCCACAAAGCTAAAAATGCCTAATAAATTTAACTCTTGTTGAGTTGTGGGAGAATTATTAAGCTGAATTCTTAAACTGGTTTCACCCGATTCGTTAGTTAAATTATAACCAAAATTAAATTTAGGTTCATTATTGAAAATATAATAACCCTCACAAAATCCACGCGATTTATTTGCGTCAATTTTACAATTGTCAAAGAAGAATTCTCCGGCATTATTAAATGTAATTGAATCGGTAACTAAATCTGATTTGGTTAAGGTAATGGAAGAAATGGTATAAGAGCCGCTTATTTCTTCAATAAATTTTCTTTGGTCACTTTTTTTGCAGGATGATAAATAACATATCACCATCATAAGGGTTAGTAATTTTTTCATAATCTTTGAAGGGTAGAATTTTCAAAGAACTAATATAAAAAATTAAGCAATCACTTCCAAAGCCTCATCAATAGAAATATCTCCGTGTGATTGATCCAACACACATTCCCCATCTTTAATTAATAATAATTGAGGTGATTCGTGATGTACCTGAAAAACTTCTGCCACCTGGCTAGAAAGATTTCTATGGTTAATTAAATCCAAGAAATAAGGTTTCACATCGGCAGG
>JACMNZ010000121.1 GCA_014378285.1 Pseudopedobacter sp. | reverse complement strand
TGGATAGGAGGGGAGAAGGATATACCAATTGGAACACAGATGCTTATGGCTATGCGACTAATCGTGACCCTATTTACAGCAGTATCCCTTTTTATATGGGAATTCATGATGGATTGAACTATGGAATTTTCTTAGATAATACCTATCAAACAGATTTCAACTTTGGTGCAAGTAATGATCGTTTTTCTTCTTTTGCTGCTCAAGGTGGAGAATTAAACTATTACTTCATCTATCACACACAATTAAAAGATATTATTTCTTCATATACTGCCTTAACAGGTAGAATGAAAATGCCTCCGCTTTGGAGTTTAGGTTACCAGCAAAATCGTTATAGTTATTATCCAGATACCGAAGTGATGCGTATAGCGCAAACTTTGAGAGAGAAAAAAATCCCTGCGGATGGAATTACTTTAGATATCCATTACATGGATAAATACAAATTGTTTACTTGGGATAAAGAGCGTTTCGGTAATCCGGAAGCGATGAACAAAAAGTTAAACGAGATGGGTTTTAAAACCACCGTTATCGTTGATCCAGGAATTAAAGTAGAAAAAGGTTATGATGCTTTTGAAGATGGTTTAAAAAAAGATATTTTCATCAAATACCCTGATGGAACAAATTATACAGGACAGGTTTGGCCGGGCTGGTGCAATTTTCCCGATTTTACTGATGAAAGGGCAAGATCATGGTGGAGAGAAAAAGTAAAGTTTTTCGCTAATACTGGCGTTTCTGGCATTTGGAACGATATGAACGAGATTGCCACCTGGGGACAAAAAATGCCATCAAACATTCTTTTTAATTACGATGGAAAATTAGCTTCCAATAAACAAGCACACAATGTTTACGGTATGCAAATGGCTCGTTCAAGCTTTGAAGGAATGGTTGCTGCAACTAACAAACGTCCTTTTATTTTAACTAGAGCAGGTTATGCCGGTTTACAAAGATATACCGCCATCTGGACAGGCGATAATCGCTCCGAAGATGATCACATGTTATTAGGCGTAAGGCTAATGAGCAGTTTAGGTTTAAGTGGTGTTTCCTTTACAGGGATGGATATTGGTGGTTTTACAGGCGGCCCATCTATTGGATTATTTGCTAAATGGATACAGTTAGGTGCTTTTAATCCATACTTCCGTAATCATAGTGCCGTAAATACAAAATCTTCAGAACCTTGGACGTATGGCGAAGAAGTAACAGAAATTTCAAGAAATTATATCAGTTTACGTTATAAACTATTGCCTTATTTATATTCCACTTTTAACACCTCTGTAAGTAGTGGTTTACCCGTGGTTCGTAGTTTAGCAATTGATAATACATTTGATGCGAAAATTTATGATACTCAATTCCAAAATGAGTTTTTATTTGGCTCTGCATTTTTAGTTGCTCCATTTGAGAGCACAAAAAATTTCGGAAACATCTATTTCCCAAAAGGTAATTGGTACAACTTATATACTGGCGAAAAACAAGTAGGAAATAGCGAAAAAATCATCCGTTTAAGTTTAAATAAAATGCCGGTTTATGTAAAGGAAAGTAGTATTGTGCCCATGCAATCTTTAATTCAGACCACCGCAGAACAACCTACAGATACACTAACTATCAACATTTATAAAGGCAATATCAATAATAGTTTTGTTTATTATGAGGACGATGGTGAAAGCTATAATTATGAAAAAGGGGATTTTTACAAACGAACTATTAGCTACAATGCAAGCAATAAGAGCATTGTTTTTGATAAAGTAGAAGGAAGCTTTAAATCAAAATTCAAAAATATCAAATTGATGTTCCATGGTTTTGATGCCAACGATAAAATCAATGCTGGCAAAACTTTGCAACTAGATTTTGCTTCGTTTTTAACCCCAATCTCCAAATTCGACCCGCAAGGTTCAGCAAATTCGGTAGAAGGTTATAGAGTGCAAAGTGTGGTTTTAAGTAACGATGCAAAAAGATTTGAAATTAAATATTAACAGCATTATAAGAAACTTACAAAGTTTCAAAAACTTCGTAAGTCTAAAATTTCCTTTGCCTTGGTTTGTGTCCTCACTAACATTTGCCTCGGTTCGTGTCTTTGCCTCGGTTCGTGTCCTCACGAACCGAAATAATACAGTTTAAAACACATTAAAAATGTTTCGTGAGGACACGAACCACGGCGAAAAGTGTTTCGTGAGGACACGAACCACGGCGAAAAGTGTTTCGTGAAGACACGAACCACGGCGAAAAGAAAAAACGATCACAATAATTACTCAATTAAATAAAATGAAAAAAATATTCATCATCCTATTTCTCCTTATCAGTTATGCAGGTTTTGCGCAAATACCTGATTTAGAAAGAATAGAACCTATGTTCTGGTTTACCAAAATGCACAACCCAAAATTGCAGCTTTTGGTACACGGAAAAGATATTGCAAATCATCAAGTAAAAATTAATTACCCAGGAGTTACTTTAACAAAAGTCAATAAGGTAGAGAACCCTAATTACCTATTTTTAGATTTATTGGTTTCTAAATCGGCGAAAGCAGGAAAATTTACTATTGATTTTACCGCAAAAGGGAAAAAGAGTTTAACCTACAGCTATCAACTTAAGGAGAAAAGCAGTAGTCCAAATCGTATCCAAGGCGTAACGCAGAAAGATTTTATCTATCTGTTAATGCCAGATCGCTTTAGCAATGGCGATAAAAGTAATGATGTTGTAAAAGATTTAAAAGAATCCTCGGTAAACCGTGATAGTATGTATTACCGCCATGGTGGTGATATTCAAGGCGTAATCAATCATTTAGATTATTTAAAGGGTTTAGGAGTTACCACAGTTTGGATGACTCCAGAAATCGAAAATGATATGCCCTTAGCTTCTTATCATGGTTATGCCGTTACCGATCATTATAAAATTGACCCTCGTTTTGGCACCAATGAATTGTACAAAAAGTATGTAGAAGAGTGCCACGTTAAAGGTTTAAAAGTCATTAAGGATATTGTTCATAACCACATTGGTTCTAATCATTGGTTTTATAACGATTTACCAATGAAAAATTGGTTAAACCAATGGCCGGTTTACACCCAAACTTCTTATCGTGATCAACCCGTAATGGATCCTCATGCTTCAGAAGCAGATAAAAAGAAAATGCTTGATGGTTGGTTTGTTCCTACCATGCCCGATTTGAATCAGCGTAACCCTTACGTTGAAAATTACTTGACCCAAAACCATATTTGGTGGATTGAATATGCTGGCATAGATGGCTTACGTTTAGATACTTATCCTTATAACGATGAAGATTTTATGGCAGATTGGGAACAAAAGCTTAAAGCAGAATTTCCTCACCTGTCTATTTTTGGTGAAACTTTAGTTTCTACTGTGGCTAGTCAAGCTTTTTTTACTGGTGGAAATACCGTGAATAGAGGTTTTGATACGCATTTACCAGGAATTACGGATGCTGTTTTAAAGGATGCAATTTATGAGGGTTTAAATGGAAAAACAGGATGGACAGATGGTATCAATCGCATATATGCAACTATGGCCCAAGATTTTCTTTATAAAGACCCAAATCAAAATTGCATTTTTTTAGATAATCATG
Source organism: Pseudopedobacter sp. (assembly GCA_014378285.1). GTDB lineage: Bacteria > Bacteroidota > Bacteroidia > Sphingobacteriales > Sphingobacteriaceae > Pseudopedobacter. The sequence goes on along the minus strand of JACMNZ010000121.1, from coordinate 7,423 downwards.
ACATGAGTCGTTTTTACTCTATGGTAAACGAGGATTTTGATAGATATAAAATGGGAATGACGATGCTCTTAACCATGAGAGGAATCCCACAAATGTATTACGGAACAGAAATCTTGATGAAAAATTATTCTAATCCAGATGGTTTGGTACGGTCTGATTTTTTAGGTGGTTGGGTAACGGATAGTGTAAATAAGTTTGTAGAAAAAGGCAGAACGGTTAAAGAAAACGAAGCATTCACTTTTGTTAAAACTTTGGCTAATTATCGTCAAAAAAATGAGGCTTTACAAAACGGTAAATTGATGCAATACATTCCTGAGAATGATTTATATGTTTATTTCAGATATATGGCAAACAATCCAAAAGGTACAGTGATGGTCGTCATCAACAATACCGATAAGGATAAAAGTTTAGATACCAAACGTTTTGCGGAAAGAACAAAAGGAATTATTAAAGCTAAAGATATTTTTAGTGGAAAAGAAATGGGAATCAGTGAATTGCAAATCCCAAAGAAAAGCGCAATGGTGTTAGAATTGAATTAGGTTTTTTAAATAAAATGAAAGAAAATATAAAAGGTTTACTGTTTGATTTAGATGGAGTGCTGGTAGATACCGCAGTTTACCATTATCAAGCTTGGTTGCGTTTGGCAAAAACTATGGGTTTTGAGTTTAGTGAAAAACAAAACGAAGAGCTCAAAGGAATTAGCCGGATGGATAGCCTTGATAAAGTTTTAGGTTGGGGAAAAGTAACAAAAAGTGATGAAGAAAAGCTAGAGCTAGCAACTAAAAAAAACGATTGGTATGTGGAGATGATCAATAAAATGACAGCTGATGAGATTTTACCAGGAGTATTAGAATTTTTAAAATCAACATATGAAGCGGGTTATAAAATTGCTTTAGGTTCGGCTAGTAAAAACGCTAACATCATTTTAAAAAAGACAAACATCGCTCATTTTTTTGATGTAATTGTAGATGGAAATAGTGTTTCAAAATCAAAACCAGACCCAGAAGTTTTTCTAAAAGGAGCAGAACTTTTACACTTAGAACCAAAGGAATGTGTAGTTTTTGAAGATGCAGCTGCAGGAATTGAAGCTGCAAAAAGAGGCGGAATGAAAGCCATTGGAATTGGCGACAAAAATATTTTAACACAAGCAGATAAAGTGGTGAGCGGTTTAGATAAACTAACCATCCAAGATTTAAAAGAATTATAAACAAAGATTTAAGACACACTATGTCTTGTGTCTTGCATCTAATTTCTTGTATCTAAAAAACAAATGAAGGATTACATTATAAAAAACGAGTGGAACATTATCGAAGAAGGTTTTGACCCACAACTAAATAAAATATCAGAAAGTATTTTCAGTTTGGGAAATGGCCGTATGGGTCAAAGAGCAAATTTTGAAGAGACTTATTCTGGCGAAACACTAAGCGGAAACTACGTTGCTGGCGTTTATTATCCAGATAAAACACGTGTGGGTTGGTGGAAAAACGGCTATCCAGAGTATTTCGCAAAGGTTTTAAACGCAGCCAATTGGATTGGAATTGAAATTAAAATAGAAGATGAAATTTTAGATTTAGCAACAGCAAAAGTCACTGATTTTAAAAGAGTTTTAAATATGCAAGAAGGCTATTTAGAACGCAGCTTCACCGCAGAATTAAAATCAGGAAATAAGGTTAAAGTTAATGCCATACGTTTTTGCAGCATTGTTGATGATGAAATTGGAGCCATAAAATATACCATTACACCGCTCAACTTTAATGGTAAAATTGAATTAACACCATTTATTGATGGCGATATTAAAAACCAAGACAGCAATTACGATGAGAAGTTTTGGGATTTTGTAAACGAAGAAATTACCAATAACCAAGCTTATCTAACTTTACGAACTAAGAAAACAGATTTTGAAGTTTGTACAGCTAGTTTTATTCAATTGTTAACGGGTGAGGAAATCACCGAATTCAAATCCGAAGCTGCCAAAAAAGAGAAATTTATTGCTCAAAACATTGTTTTGGATGTAAAGCAAAATCAAGAAATTAGTCTGATTAAAATTGCGGCAAACGTAACTTCTCAAAATCATCAAAAAAACGATTTATTAAACCATACAAAAATTATAATCTCAAAAGCATCTGTAAAAGGATTTCATCAATTAAAACTTGAGCAAAAGCAAGCTTGGGCAAATAAATGGAAAGAGAGTGATATCGTAATTGAAGGCGATGTTTCTGCTCAACAAGCCATCCGTTTCAATATTTTTCAGCTTTTTCAAACTTATACAGGTAAAGATGATAGACTGAATATTGGACCAAAAGGATTTACTGGTGAAAAATATGGAGGGTCTACTTATTGGGATACAGAAGCTTATTGTGTGCCTTTTTATTTGGCAACCGCTCCGCAACAAGTCAGTAAAAACTTGTTGATTTACCGTTACAAACAATTAGATAAAGCCATTGAAAACGCCCAAAAATTAGGCTTTAATAATGGTGCTGCTTTATTCCCAATGGTTACCATGAATGGCGAAGAATGCCATAACGAATGGGAAATTACCTTTGAGGAAATCCATAGAAATGGAGCAATTGCTTATGCAATCCATAATTATGTTCGCTATACAGGAGATGAGAATTATTTAAACGATTACGGCTTAGAAGTTTTAATTGGCATTAGCCGTTTTTGGAAACAACGTGTAAATTGGAGCAGTGCAAAAAATAAATTTGTAATGCTTGGTGTTACTGGCCCAAATGAATATGAAAATAACATCAACAATAATTGGTACACTAATATTTTAGCTACTTGGTGTTTAAAATATACGCTAGAAGCAGCTCAGAAAGTAGCGAAATCTCGCCCTGCGCAATACAAAAACTTGATGGAGAAATTGAATTTTAACAAGCAGGAATTTTCTGATTGGGCCTCCATTATTGATAATATGTATTATCCAGAAGATAAACAAAAAGGTATTTTCTTACAGCAAGACGGTTATTTGGATAAAGAACAGATTTTGGTTAAAGATTTACCTAAATCAGAGAGACCCATTAATCAAAAATGGAGTTGGGATAGGATTCTACGTTCTTGTTTTATTAAACAAGCTGATGTTTTACAAGGTATTTATTTCTTTGAAGAAAATTACGATTTAGCAACCATCAAACAAAATTTTGACTTTTACGAACCTCGCACCGTACACGAAAGTTCACTTTCCCCATGCGTACACAGTATTTTGGCGGCAAAATTAAATGATGAAACTAGGGCTTATGAATTTTATTTACGCACCGCCCGTTTAGATTTGGATGATTATAATAACGATACGGAAGACGGTTTACACATCACCTCTATGGCTGGTACTTGGATGAGTGTAGTTGAGGGATTTGCAGGGATGCGAGTGCGTGATAATCACCTCCATTTTAATCCGTTTTTACCTAAACATTGGGTATCTTTTTCTTTTAAAATCAACTTTAGGGATGCAAATCTTAATATAAAAATCAATGGAAAAAGCTTCCAAATAGAAAGTAATGATAATCAAGATTTAGACATTTTTGTTCACGGTCAAAAACATCAATTAAAGGCTTCTAGTCATATAGAAATAGAAAATAAAGAGTTAGTTTAAGATGATATTATCCAAATCAATAAAAAAACAAGATTTTAAATTTATTTTAAGGAACTCAAGTTTTCCTAAAACGCTATCAGCTTTTTTTTTATTATTGATGGTATCAAGTTTCTCTTTTTCTCAAACAAAAATTAATAAAATGAGCAAAAAAAAAATCGTGATTTACCAAATCTTACCAAGATTATTTGGCAATAAAAACAATACCAACAAAACTTACGGAACGATATTAGAAAATGGTGCTGGAAAATTTAATGATATTGATGATAAAGCTTTAAACGGCATCAAAGAATTAAGCGTAAATTATATTTGGTACACTGGCGTAATTGCTCATGCTAGCCTTACAGATTATACCAAATTTGGCATCCCAAATAGTGATGCAGATGTGGTAAAAGGCATTGCTGGATCTCCTTACGCCATAAGGGATTATTATGATGTTGACCCAGATTTGGCAGTTGATGTTAATCATAGGATGCAAGAATTTCAAGATTTAATCAATCGCACCCATGCTAAAAACTTAAAAGCAATTATAGATTTTGTTCCAAATCACGTAGCTAGAAGTTATCATTCAAACGTTAAACCAATAGGTGTTCAAGATTTTGGCGCTACTGATGATACCACTAAAAATTTTAGCCCAAGCAATGATTTTTATTATATCCCAAATGAAAAATTTATTGTTCCAGATATCGGTAGAAAACCAAATCCTTTAGATTCTTTAAAAGATTATCAGTTTCAAGAAAGTCCAGCGAAAGCAACCGGAAATAATTCTTTTAGAGCGAAACCCAATGACGACGATTGGTATGAAACCATAAAACTGAATTACGGCGTAGATTATCAAAATGGAGAGAAGGCTCATTTTGAGCCAATCCCTCTGGTTTGGTTAAAAATGAAAGATATTTTAACTTACTGGGCAAATAAAGGAGTGGATGGTTTCCGTTGTGATATGGCGGAAATGGTTCCCGTAGCATTTTGGCATTGGCTAATCCCTCAGTTAAAAAAAGAACATCCAGAGCTAGTCTTCATAGGTGAAGCTTACAACCCTAAAGTTTACGAGCAATATCTAACTGAAGGTGGCTTTGATTATTTATACGATAAAGTTGGTTTATATGACGATGTAAAAAAACTTATCAAAAATCAGCCTGAAGCAAACGTAAACGATATTTCTACATCTAAACAAGTTACTCAAATTTTCGATAGCCACATGCTCCGATTTTTAGAAAACCATGATGAAGAGCGCATTGCATCTAAAGGTTTTGCTGGTGATGCAAATTTGGCCTTACCTGCAATGGTGGTAAGTTCAACTATCGGAAAAGGTCCTGTGCTTATTTATTTCGGACAAGAAGTTGGGGAGCCAGGAGATGGAATAGAAGGTTTTGGTGGCGACGATAATAGAACTACCATTTTTGATTATTGGGGAGTTCCAAATTATCAGAAATGGATGAACAATGGGGAGTTTGACGGTGGCCAATTGGATGTAAATGAAAAAAAGCTAAGGGAAAATTATGTAAATCTTTTAAAAATTACCACACAAAACGATGCCATTTCTAATGGAGATTTTTATGAAGTGCCACAAAATGAGATTAATAATAAAAAGGTTTACGCATATTTCAGATACACTAAAAATCAGAGATTATTAATCATTTCTAATTTTAGCAGAGATCAAAATTTTGAAGGAAAAATTTCTATCCCAAAAGAAGTTTCAACTTTAGATTCTCCAAAAAGCGCAATTGATTTATTGACCAATCAAACTATTGTTATGCCTTCAGGTGATGCGATAAACATCAATATAAAACCAAATACGTCACAAATTATCCAATTTTAACTCCATAAAAATGAACTTAAAAACCGCAGTAGAAAATCCTAAACTTTCGTTGATACAAATCATCAACATGAGTATTGGTTTTTTTGGGATACAATTTGGATGGGATTTACAGAGGGCAAACATGGGGCGTATTTATGAGGGATTAGGAGCCAATGCAGACCAAGTCCCGCTTTTATTTTTGGCAGCACCATTAACAGGTTTGTTAGTTCAGCCAATCATAGGTTACATGAGCGATCGTACTTGGCATCCAAAATGGGGGAGAAGAAGACCATATTTTATGGTTGGAGCAATTATCAGCAGTATCGCCCTTATTTTTATGCCAAATAGCAGCGCATTATGGATGGCTGCAGGTTTACTCTGGGTTTTAGATGTTTTCGGCAACGTTTCCATGGAGCCATTTAGAGCTTTTGTTACCGATAAACTGCCTGATAGCCAAGTAAACCGTGGTTTTATAATGCAAAGCATGATGATTGGTTTGGGAGGAAGCATTGCATCTGCTTTGCCTTGGCTGATGAATAATGTTTTCCATTTAACCAATACGGCAAGCCAAGGCTCCATTCCAGAAAACGTAAAATTCTCCTTTTATATAGGTGCATTTTTCTTTTTTGCTGCCGTTTTATGGACGGTTTTAACTACTAAAGAATATCCTCCAACTGCAGAAGAATTAGAGATTCAAAATAAAGAAGGTAAAAAAGGTTTTGCGGGAGGTGCAAAAGAAATTTTTGATGCTTTAAAAAATATGCCCAAAAGAATGCAAATTGTTTCTTTGGTACAGTTTTTTACTTGGCCCGGCTTGTTTTTAATGTGGTTTTATTACACCACAGCAGTTGCAGTAAATGTTTTTGGCGGTAAAGATGCCAGTGACCCAGTTTATGCGGCAGGAGCAGATTTTGGTAGTTTAACATTAGCCTATTATAGCGTAATTACCTTTCTTTTCGCTTTGGTATTGCCAACAATAGCAGATAAATTAGGTAGAAAAACTACCCATGCTTTGTGTTTATTATGTGGCGCATTAGGATTAATAAGCGTTGCTTGGGTAACTGATAAAAACATGCTTTATGTATGTATGACGGGTGTTGGTATTGCTTGGGCAAGTATCCTTTCCATGCCTTATGCCATGTTAAGTGGTTCATTACCAAAGCATAAAATTGGTATTTATATGGGGATTTTTAATTTTTTTATTGTATTGCCAGAGATTTTGGCTTCGCTTGGTTTTGGTTGGTTAATGCGCAACGTTTTAAATAACGATAGGCTTTTAGCGGTACAATTAGGTGGTGGTTTAATGATTTTGGCCGCCTTGATTTGCTATTTCTTTATTAGAGAAACTAAAAACACAAACAACATTTTAACAGCAGAAATGAAGATTGAGGGAAAAAGGTCGGTTTAAGATTTGGGGGTTTTAACACGCCTTACACTGTATCTTTTTTTCTGAAAAAGAAAAAAAGGATGCCGTTTCAGTCGTTAACCCACTTTGCAAATACAGACCTACTATTTTTTTAAATTGAGTAAGTTTTTTACAAATAATGAAAAAGATAGCCCACGATACAAAAAGCAAAGACCAATGTTAACTGATGGATTCGGCCTTAGCCTTTGCGGTAACGAATGACCAAAGTAAACGTACCTTCTTTGTAGTAAAGGGCGTCCCGATAGCTATCGGGAAGAGTTTTTGTTACTTTTTGCGGAAAAATTGCGTAGCACTCTTGAATGCCGAACAATGAAATAAACATAAAATGAAAAAAGTAAAAGAAAAAATGGGTTCCAAAGGGTAAAGGCCTTTGCCACAACGAAAGTAAAATTTACGATAAACTCAAAATCAATTATATAAATGAGAAATTTTCACTCAACATAGTACTAAATAAAGCCCGATAAAGAAAAAAAAATTAAACATGAAAAAGATATTTTATTTATTTCTAATCACAATCAGTATTACAACAGCCTGTAAAAAAGATAACGGTGGATCTGTGGGAATTTTTACACCACCACCTTCAATAGATTTGCCAGCAGGAGCAAAAGAT
>JACMNZ010000567.1 GCA_014378285.1 Pseudopedobacter sp. | reverse complement strand
TAAAATTTATTTTTATAGTTAGATGAGCCTCTGCTAGCGAGTAAAAACGTTAAATGAGCTTGGAAATTATTTTTCTCTAATGTAAATATCTATCGGCACTCCCGAAAAATCCCAGTGTTCACGGATTTTATTTTCCAAGAAACGTTTATATGCCTCTTGAACATACTGTGGCAAATTGGCAAAAAACACAAACTGTGGTGTAGGTGTTGGCAATTGCATGCAATATTTAATCTTTACGTATTTTCCTTTCAAGGCTGGTGGCGGAAAAGCTTCTATCAGCTTCAACATATAGTCGTTGAACTTGGAAGTTTGAATGCGCTGCTTTCTGTTTTCATAAACCTTTACTGTTTCTTCCAATGCTTTTAACAAACGTTGTTTGGTTAATGCAGACACAAACAAAATTGGAACGTCGATAAATGGTTTTAATTCTTCTCTTATTTTAGCCTCATAATCACGGGTTGACATGGTGTCTTTTTCGATTAAATCCCATTTGTTGACCAAAATGATAACGCCTTTTCGGTTCTTTTCGGCAAGCCAAAAAATACTTTGATCTTGACCTTCAAAGCCGCGCGTAGCATCTATCAATAATATTATCACATCTGAATGCTCAATAGCACGAACGGAACGCATCACCGAATAAAATTCTAAATCTTCTTTTACTTTAGCTTTTCTGCGTATTCCTGCGGTGTCAACCAAGTTAAATTCAAAACCAAAACGGTTGTATTTAGTATCAATAGCATCGCGGGTTGTTCCTGCAATATCGGTAACAATATAACGTTCTTCGCCAATCAAGGCATTTATGAATGATGATTTTCCAGCATTGGGACGACCAACAACGCAAAATCTTGGCAATGCCGCTTCCTCTTCGCTAACTTCGGGCAATTCGGGCAATACTTCTACTAATTTATCAAGCAAATCTCCTGTTCCGCTACCGCTGATGCTGGCAATAGTAAAATATTCGCCAAGACCAAGATTGTAAAACTCAATGGCATCTTTTTCGCGCATGGCATTGTCTACTTTATTAACGGCCAACAGTATGGGTTTGGTAACTTTTCTCAACAATTTCGCTACTTCGGCATCCATTGGTGTGATACCTTCTTCAACGTCAACCACAAAAATAATCGCATCTGCTTCATCAATAGCCAATTCAACCTGCCGACGAATTTCTGCTTCAAAAACATCGTCCGAACCTTTGATATAACCTCCGGTATCTATAACAGAAAACTCTTTCCCGTTCCATTCGCTTTTTCCATAATTTCTGTCACGTGTAACACCACTAACCGAGTCAACAATAGCCTCTCTTCTTTGAATTAATCGATTAAAAAAAGTAGACTTTCCTACGTTTGGTCTTCCTACTATGGCTACAATATTGTTCATTTGATTTTTTGATATTAGAATTCAACTATGAATGAGCTGAAATTAATCCTTGCCATAATAAGTGTTACTTTCTTAATGATAGCTGAATTTTTTGCAAAAGTACGGTTTTAGATTTAAGATTGATGATTAACGATTTATGATTGCCGAATTTTAGGAACATCAGGAACTTAAAATCGTTATTCGATTACAAAACATCTATTTTTGATTGTAACCAAAACGGCGTAATTGAAATGCATTGCTTCTCCAGTCTTTGTTGACTTTTACGTACAATTCGATGTGTATTTGTTTGCCAAAGAACTTTTCTAAATCCTCGCGCGATTGCATTCCTACTTTTTTTAGAGCGCTACCTTTGTGACCAATAATAATTCCTTTTTGAGTATCACGTTCTACCATTATGACCGAACGAATGCGGATAATTTTTTCCTCTTCCAAAAATTCTTCGGTTTCAATTTCTACTGCGTATGGAATTTCTTTGTCATAATTCAGCAAGATTTTTTCACGAATGGTTTCGTTCACAAAAAAACGTTCGGGTTTATCCGTCAGTGCATCTTTTGGATAATAGGGAGGAGAAAACGGGAGCAATTCCAAAATACGAGTAAAGACTTCTTTCACATTGAAATTTTCTAAAGCCGAAATTGGATAAATTTCTGCATTGGGCACTTTGGTTGACCATAACGCTATTTGTTCCTCCAATTGCTCTTGGTTTGATGTATCAATTTTATTCAAAAGTAACAATACCGGGATTTTAGAAAAAATAATTTTATTGAAAAAGTCTTCATCTTTCAATTCCTTTTCACCAATTTCAACCATATATAGCAATACATCGGCATCTTCAAAAGCAGACTTCACAAAATCCATCATTGATTTTTGCATTTCGTAAGCTGGTTTTATTATTCCTGGTGTATCTGATAAGATGACCTGAAAATCTTCGCCATTAACAATGCCTAAAATTCTATGCCTAGTGGTTTGCGCTTTGGAAGTGATTATCGACAAGCGTTCGCCAACAAAAGCGTTCATTAAGGTTGATTTGCCCACGTTTGGGTTGCCAATGATATTTACAAATCCTGCTTTATGACTCATTTAAATTATAATAAAAAAACCGAAAACTCAATTAGTGTTTTCGGTTTTTAGTTTCTAGTAGCGGGAACAGGACTCGAACCTGTGACCTTCGGGTTATGAGCTGATTTTCTAATCATTTATAACCAAACTATCAACCTAAATACCGCACTTTATGAGTAACTAATCTTCAAAAACGTATGCGATTCTGTATGCATATGTTATGAATCCTGTTCTGTTTCGAGAGCAAATGTAATGCTTTATTTTTATTAGTTGTTTTCTATTTTTTCCCTTGATTAATTTTAATGATAAAGCATAAATAGAACTAATAAAGTTCGATGGGTATTTTAAAGAAATTCAAATATATTTTATATGTAATTTCGTATAGCAAAATCACCTCTAGAGGTGATTTTTTTGTGATTTTATTTTTGGATCTTTACAACAAATAATTTAACAAAATGTACACTTTTTGTGTACCTAAAGATAACGTTAACTATCTATTTTAGCAAATTAAGTATATAATTTAAATTCAGTTTTATGAAAAATCTATTCTTCCTATTGTTTTTTCTATTTGTATCCAATTGTTTCTGTCAAAGTAAACTTTTATTTGACTATGACAATACTGGTAATCAAATCAAACGCCATTTAATACATATTGGCAATAAACAAAACGCTCATCCTCCAAAAAATATAAAAACCATAACAGACTCAAACTTAACAAAGGTTGATATTTATGATGACATTAAATATTATCCTAATCCTGTTAAAGAAGAGCTTTACTTAAAATGGGAACTTGCAAATGACAACAAAGTTTTGTCAATTGACTTATATAGTTTAAGTGGACAATTAATTAAAAAGGTTAATGACCTTGATAAGAGCAATACTTATACATTTCCATTCCAAGATTTGCCTCAAGCTATATACACTTTAGTTTTGAACTACAGCAATGGAGAACAAAAATCGTTAAAAATTGTAAAGGATTAAATATAACTTCCTTAAATATCAAGTGTTTACTTCAAATTAAAAAAATCAAATCGCATTTAAATAGTAATACGAAAAAAGTATTCAAAAGCGAAATTAATTAAATAGACTAAAAAATATGAGAGCAAAATTAACTATCCTACTATTATGCCTTTCTTTTTCAAATTTATGGGCTCAAAATATTGTTTCCGAAAATATGGGAACTCCTAGTGGCACAACTACCATAGCTTCGAATACTTTTCAAAATAGCTCATCACTTTCCTATTCTAATGGCGGACAATCAAATGGTGCTGATTTAAGAACGACAAGTCCTTCATCAACATATACAGGAGCTTCAGGAGGTGGAAATATATTTTTTACTTCCACTGCAGGAGCTTACGGATTTTCAATAGAAGGGATAAATGCTTCTAATTATACTTCCATATCGCTACAATATGCATATCGAAAAGAAAGTTTGTCTGCTCATGCTTCTTTTTCGGTGGATTATTGGAATGGGAGTTCTTGGGTAACTTTAGCTAATACTTCCAGTACCTTATTTAATGAAGCTGCTGGTGCAACAACTGGATGGTACCTTGCCAAATCGTTATCTCTTCCGACTGATGCTCAAATTAGTGGCTTAAAAATTAGATTTGTTAAATCTGGGGGTAACGCAATACGAATAGATGATGTTAAGCTTGTTGGTATCGAAACACCACCGACCGTCAGTACAACAAATGTTAGCACTATTACAAGCAACTCTGGCACGTTTGGCGGTAACGTAAGTGCAACGGGAGGTTCAAGCATTATAGTAACTGGTATCGTTTATGCTGTGACTACTACTAATGCTAATCCAACAGTTGGTGGAGCTGGAGTGACAAATCTAGTTAGTTCAAGTCCTAATTCAGGAACAGGTAGTTTTACAAATATTACAGGAAATGTTTTGTCTCCAAATGTTCAATATTCCTATGCAGCTTATGCTACCAAAAGTACTGGTTTAAAAGGTTATGGCAGTGTTAATACTTTTTATACTTTAGCCGTAACCCCTTCTGCACCTATTGTCACTAATCCTTCAGGGACTTCGTTGCATTTAGCTATTGGTAGTGATTCAAATTCTGCAGTTACGAATTATGCTATTTATGAAACTACTACTAGTACTTATGTTCAGGCCAATGGGTTATTAGGGGCTGCAGCAGTCTATCAAACTAAAGCTACTTGGGGTACTCAAACAGTATCAGGTTTGTCTCCTACCACCACATATACCTTTAAAATCTTAGCTAAAAATGGAGCTGGAGTTCCTACTTTGGCTGGATCCACCTCATATGGAACAACTTTAGTTGTTCCAGCGATTACTGCAACAGGGACACTTTCTGCTTTAAGTACAACTTATGGTACAGCTAGTTCTAATACTACTTTTACCGTTGGGGGTACAAATTTAACTGACAATATTGTAATTACAGCTCCAACTGGTTTTGAAGTATCTAAAACTGCAGGAGGCGCTACAGGTTATGCTACTACGCAAACCTTAATTCAAAGTTCGGGGACGGTTAGCAGTACTATTATTTACGTTCGATTAAGTGGTAGTGCTTATGGCACTTATTCGGGAAATGTAACTGTAGTTAGTAGTAATGATGTGCTTACTGTAAATGTCCCTACTGTTTCGAGTTCGGTAGCTAAATTAGGGCTTACTATTTCAGGAATAACTGCATTGAATAAAGTATGCGACGGTTACACTAATTCTTATATCTCAGGAACTGCCACTTTAAATGGTGTTCTTGCAAGTGATAGTGCTAATGTAACGTTAGTTACTAATGCAGCTACGGCTAATTTTGCAGACGCTTTAGTTGGGACAGGCAAAGTCGTTACTATTACAGGTTATACGCATAGCGGTAGTGCTTCGGGTAATTATAGTTTAACGCAACCGACAGGTTTAAGTGCTGATATAACACCCAATACTGGTAGTGATGTGGTTCTTAATAGCGGTTCCACCACCAGTAACAATGATACTATAAACTATCAGTTGTTTCAAGGAAGCCAGTTGTCTAATTCTACTAGTGGAACCAATGGTTGTACTGCTGTGATGGGATTTTACGTTAGAGATGGAGGTGCTGGTTCTGATGCAGATAATCTGCCAACAGAATTAACTGCAATCACTTTTAACGTGACAAATCCTGACAATATTCTTTCTGCAAGATTATTTAGCACTAATACCCCATTAGGACAGGTAGTTTCAGTAAACGGAAATTCACAATTAGTTTTTACAGCGCTTTCCAATGAAATTGTTGCTCCTGATAATGATAAAATTGCTATCAATCTTCGGGTTACTTTTAAACCTAATGTGATTGATAATCAACAAATGAAATTTACTATAGCTTCGGTTACAGCTAAAGCTGGTGGGTCACTATTTACTTTTGCTAATGGTGGAGGTGCCACTTCTAAAGTAACTGGTGATATTAATAGAGTTAAAGTTACGGCTGACCATTTGGTTTTTGATCAACAACCTACTTCTGGCTTGTTTGTTGGAACTACTATGAGTCCTTCACCAACTGTTATAGCTAAAGATAGTTTTGGCAGTATTGATTTGGATGTATTTAGCTCAGTTGCATTAACTAGTTCAGGTACTTTAAGTAGTAGTCCACAAAGTTATAGCACCTTTAACAATACTGGAGTTTACACTTTTAATAACGTTACTCCCACAAGTGCTGGAACAGGATTAATTTTAACTGCTAGTGCAACAGGATTGAATAATGCTACCTCAAATACGTTTACAGTTAATAACTTAATCGTTCCATCCTTTACGCAGGTTAATCCTATATGTGTAGGTAGTGCCTTGATATTACCAAACGGTTCTAATGATACACCTACTATCAATGGAACATGGTCTCCAGCAATAAATAATTTAGCAACCACGACTTACACTTTTACGCCTAACGCTGGTCAAAATGCTACCTCTACAACGATAACTGTCGTGGTAAATTCAAATGTTTTACCAACCTTTAATTTTGTTGGCCCAATAGTTTTTGGGGGCAGTTTGGCGGCTTTGCCAACTACTTCTAATAATGGCATCAATGGGACATGGGCGCCAGCCTTGAACAATACGGCGACCACTACTTATATTTTTACACCTAACATGGGATTATGTGCAACTACAGCTTCACTGACTGTTGTCGTAAATGTCATACCGACATTTAATTCAATTGCTGCAATTTGTAGTGGTGGTTTTTTAAGTTTACCTAATATATCTACAAATACCATAACTGGTACATGGTCGCCAGCAATAAATAATTTGGCAACCACTACTTACACTTTTACACCTAACCCTGGTCAAAATGCTACCTCTACAACGATGACTGTTGTAGTTAACCCAACTGTTGTGCCAACATTTAACAACGTGCCACCTACAGAAAGAGGAACTGCTTTAAACCCATTACCTACTACATCACTAGAGGGAATACCAGGAACGTGGTTACCCGCTTTAAATAACTTGGCTACTACTACCTATACTTTTACGCCCTCTGTACCTTGTGCAAGTGTTAATACACTAACAATAGTAATTACTGACCCTGACATCCCGAATGGTGGAAGTACTGGAGGAGATTATAATTCAGACGGAATATCTACCACACCATCCTATCACGATACTCAAGGGAAACTAGAAATCTCTAATTCTGGACAGGCTGTTTATACTTTACCAATCGCATTACCTCCAAGTATTTCAAGCGTTGGTCCAACTATTAATTTAATGTATTCTAGCGGGCAAAGTGGCGGAATTGCTGGACAAGGTTGGAACATTAACAGTATTTCCTATATAAGCCGAATTGCAACTCGACTAGACATTGACGGTTTTAAAGATGGTGTCGACTTTGACAGTAATGACAAATTAGCACTTGATGGACAAAGACTTTTAGTTAAAACAGGATCAACCTATTGGGCTGATGGATCTCTATACGAAACCGAAGTACAGAGTAATAGCAAAATACAATTAATGGGATCTGGTTCAAACATTTATTTTATTGTAACCTCTCCTGATGGTTCTCGCTCTTGGTATGGTAACTATGGTGGAATGAATGCAACAGATTTATCTGCTTATTATATAGTAAGATATGAAGATGCTGAAGGGAATTTTATAATTTATAATTATAATAAACCACTAAATAAGAGCCTATGTATTGATACCATTCAGTTTAGTGCAAATACCAATAGCAACACATCCCCTTTAAACTATATAAAATTTAGTTATACAAATGCTGCAAGAACAGAGAACGCTTATTTTAAAGGAGTGTTAGTTGAAAAAGCAGAATTGCTATATAAAATAAAAGTATATACTAACGATAATTTATTCAAAGAATACAGACTAACTCACACTGCCGACCCTCAATTAGGTTACCAAAGAATAATTAAGATTCAAGAATTAAATGGTGCAGGTGAAGCTGCAAATCCAGTTGTTTTTAAATATAACACTACACAGGATATAGTTACGGAAAAAACAAATTTATATACAGATAGTTATTCCGTTAATGATGCACCACAACTTACAGGGGATTTTGATGGTGATGGGAAGATGGATTTTGTAGCAAACAACAAAATGTATCTTAAAACATTCATCAATACTCCTACTGCGCCAATCACGCTGCCCTCAATGTCTTCAAGAAGATTTAGTGGCACAACATTATTTGATAATAAGTTAAACCAATCACAAACTATAATTGATGCTACTTTGAATGTTGATTCAATAGTATTTAGATATTTTGGGTACCATCAGAATACTAATTCTGTTGTTCAAGAAAATACAAAAACTATTGCAATGGACAATACAGCTATTTGTTCAAATGCTTGTGAAAGCTCAACTTATGCTGACGCTAACCTTTGCAACAATAGTAAAAAGAGTGCTGTTAATTATATAGAAGGAGATTTTAATGGTGATGGTATCACAGAAGTGATTTTAGTAAGATATGATGAATCATATGAATATGCTGTCGATCCGACCTTGTGTATCCAAGCAGAAGGTCAAGATCCTATATGTTTATGTAGTCTATTACATCATACAATTAGCAATACTCCAAGTGAAATATTATTGATCAATCTCGATAATAATGCTTCTACTACTATAGGAAGTC
This sequence comes from Pseudopedobacter sp., assembly GCA_014378285.1. GTDB lineage: Bacteria > Bacteroidota > Bacteroidia > Sphingobacteriales > Sphingobacteriaceae > Pseudopedobacter. Next base: position 6,761 of record JACMNZ010000567.1, on the reverse strand, counting down.
CTGGAGTTGCTATTCTTAGTGGTTTAGGAATTACCAGAAGTTATCTTGATAAAACATTAGTAGGGGATTATAATAGTGATGGAAAATCAGACATCCTTGTAGTTAAAAGTAACAAGACCTATAAAATATATACTTTTAATCAACTTAATGTTTCACCTTGGGTAGCAGTTGAGGTTATTGGAGAGGGTGTTTTAGATTCTTATGCTGACGACAAACCGTTTCTTCTTGGGGACTACAATGGGGATGGAAAACCAGATATTATGATTCCCGAGGTAGATGGCACTTGCGTTCCAAGTCCCGGGAATGTCTTTAATCCACCTGTGGTTTGTCCAAATAGTAATGTTTGGAATATATACTATAGTAACCCTAATCCAGCTGGTGGTGTTTTCTTTACAAAAAAGCCTTATCAGATAACTGACTATATTAAGCAATATGGTGATGATTATAATTCCTATTATGCTTTAGACATCAATAAAGATGGTAAATCAGACTTAGTAAAAGCAGCAGCAGGTCTATATTTCACTGGATCATTTTGGGACCCAAAAGATATCGATTCAAGATGGAGAATCTCTACTTATGTGAACAATATTGGTAACAATGCCAGTGGAGCAACCAATTGGATATATACCTATGAATCTCCAAGTGGACATAACAGCGACGACAATAGTTTTCCGATACCGATAGTAGCGGATATCAAATACAAAGGTTTATCAAGCGACATGTTAATTATTCGTGATCATGGTCAAAGCAGTTTTGCTAAAACAATTACCTACATCGATTTTAAAAAAAGTGTAACCGTTGAAAATTCATTACAAAAAGTAACACAATCCAATGGGGCGATAGTTGATGAAATTAGTTATACTCCAATGCAAAGCAGTGATACTAATGGTGGTTTAGGTAGTGCCTCTGATTTTTATTCTTCCAATAATTCTGTTAATTATCCTGCGTTAGAATTAAAACAAATGCCAAGCAATAGATTGGTTAGCGAATTAAAAAATACCGCTTTAGGAATTACTAAAACTCAAAACTTTAGCTACAACGGCTATATAGTTCAACTTGATGGTGTAGGCGGTATTGGTTTTAAAAAGGTAGCTCGAAGTGCTTGGTACAACTCCTCATCTGATAAAAAAACTTGGGCTGTTACAGAAATAGACCCACTATTAAGAGGGGCAACTATATGCACCTATACCTTACAACCAAGTACCACTCCTTTTTCTTTCCCTACGAATTTAACAACAGGGTTGATGAGTAAAACCGAGAATAATTTTACAATCTCGGCACCCAATTTATACCCATATACAATATTGTTACAAAATCAAAAATCTACAGATTATATAACAGGTATTGTCAAAGAAACAGTCTATAACAACTATGACACTTATAATTTGCCAACAAGTGTTACCAATAACAACTATATAGGCACCACGTTACAAGGCACCACGACAACGATTACCGATTATGATGCGCCAAGTTTTGGTACAGGTAGCACCTATTTTATTGGAAGACCTCATAAAACTACAACTACAGCAACAGCTTACGGTAATACCAAAAAATCGAGTCAAACCATTTCTTATGTTAATGGTAATGTTTCTGAAATTGATAAAAATGTATACCAACCAGATGGGGTAACACTTGATCCAGTAACAATGGTTGAAAAAATGACCTATTATTCTAATGGGTTGTTAAAGGATAAGGAAATAAGTGCCATAGGAACTACACCTGGAGTTAATGATGTAGATGCAAGAAAAGTTTCTTATACCTACGATTCAACCAACAGGTTTGTAAATACCACTACCGATCCTGAATTATTGGTCAGCACTAATATGAGTTTTCATCCGCTTTACGGTACTGTTTTGGGAGCTAAAAACCCTTTCAATCAAGCTACTACAAATGTTTATGATAATTGGGGCAAACTCATAAGTGTAACTGATAACACTTTGAATCTCAAAACAAATTATAGCTACGCCAGAACCAATGATATCTATACCACCACAGTAACTAAAACCACAGCAGGCGGGGTTTCCGATGGAAGTGGTTCGATTGTAGATCAAGATGTGTTGTCAAGAGAAATACGAAAAGGAAGCAAGAACCTCAACGGTACTTGGACTTATATTGCAACAGAGTATGATGCCTATGGCAGAAAATACCGTACCAGTGAACCTTATTTTGGAGCAGGTTCTCCATCACAATGGACGACTTTTCTTTATGACGATTACAGCAGACCTATAAGAACAACTTATTATACAGGAAAAGTAGCAAACACAACTTACAGTGGTTTAACTGCTACCGTTGCCGATTCTGTAATGAGTAAAGCCAAAACGATAGATGCCAACGGGCAAACTACTAGTACTACTGATACCCCAGGAGGAACCATAAACTATAAATATGATGCTAATGGAAGCCTACTAGAATCAGATTACAATGGTATTAAAATTACTATGCTTTATGATAATTGGGGTAGAAAGACACAAATTAATGATCCTTCGGCTGGTATCAACACCTATACTTATAATGCTTATGGTGAAATCAAAACGGAAGGAACTCCAAAAGGACTAACTGCCATTACATACGATGGTTTGAGTGGTAGGGTACTAACAAAATCAATTCAAGGGCTTACAACAGCTGATGGAACAAATATTTTGAGTACATATAGTTACAATTCAGCAACAAAGCTATTAGAATCAATAGCGGTTGTTAATCCAAACGATGGGAATAGCACTTTTGCCTATACTTATGACTCACAGCGTCGCCTGTTTAAAACGGAAGAAACACAAAACTTGTTGCCTTCTGGGACGGCTATCTTTACCAAACAAAATACGTTTGACACCTTTAGTCGAGTAGATACAGAAACTAGCAGTGCTACTGCTTTTGGTAAAACTAGTACAAAAACCATTAAACATAGTTATTCATCAAATAATGGTGCTGAAAACCAAATTAAAGACAATGCTACAGCTGCAAACTTATGGCAAGCCAATACAGTAGATGCTAGGGGAAATATTAAAACAGCCGCTTTGGGTAATGGCATTAGTATTACTAATACGTTTGATCAATATGGATATGCTCACCAATTTCAGCACAAGTTAGGAGCAACAGATATAATGACTTTAAACACTACGTTTGAACCTGTATTAGGTAATTTAAGTTCCCGTTACAACAGTATGTTTGATATGCAGGAGGATTTCACCTACGATGCATTAGACAGACTTACGGCTTGGGATGGATTGACTACTAATATTTTAACATTACCTTTCAATACTACAACAGAAGGATTTATATTCAATGGTACCAGTATACAAGGTTCTGTTTCAAATGTAACTGGCAAACTAAAAGTAATACTAAAAAACATTGCTGCTAATGTAACCAAGGATTTAAATATTAACGCTGCACCAGGAGACAAATTGCATATCAAAGGTGATATTTCTAACAAAACAGCATTATCTGGGACTACTGCAAAGTTACTCTTAATAGAGACAGACGTAAATGATGATTCCAATTTCATAGAATTCCCAATTGTAACTATAGCCAACGGAGCATTTGACTTGGATTACATAGTTAGTGATAGTTTTGAAAATGCTAAATTAAGTTTAAAATTTACTATTGAAGGTGGTACCAGCTCAGGTGGAGGGGGTCAAGATCCTTTTATAGATGACTCTATAGATGGCACCACTCCCCCACTAACTGCCGCTGCATCTTTCAATTTAGACAATCTGAAAATTGACAAAATAGCGGTTAACAAACAAAATTATGACGACAGAGGTAGGATTACCAATAATAAAGTGGGTGATTACCAATATGATGCTTCACATCCTTACCAAAACAACTCCATAAATATAACCCCTAATGCTTTAAATTATTACACTGGTAGACCAGAACAAAACGTTACGTATAATGCTTTCAAAGCACCAATAAAAATTGACGAACAAGATGTTGATGTAATCTATTTTGGCTACAATGCTTTTGAACAGCGTTCTGCTATGTATTATGGTGATACTAGCACTGATAAATTAACCAAACCCTACAGAAAGTATTACAGTGCGGATGGTAGTATGGAAATAAAGGCCACTTTTGCCTCAGGAAATACTTCAACCCCCGTTTCCGTTGAGTTTATGACTTACATAGGCGGAAATGCCTATTCAGCCCCAGTAGTAGTAAAGAGCGATGGAACAACACAAGATTATTTTTATTTGCACAGGGATTATCAAGGTAGTATCTTAGCCATAACAAATGCCACTGGTGCCATTGTTGAAAAACGGTTGTTTGATCCTTGGGGCGATATCGTAAAGGTTCAAGACGGCGCTGGAAATGCTTTAGCACAACTTACGTTCTTTGATAGAGGTTATACTGGACACGAACACTTGCAAAGTGTTGGGTTAATCAATATGAATGCTAGATTGTACGACCCTAAATTGCATCGTTTTTTAGAAGCAGACAACTATATTCAAGATCCTAGCAATACTCAAAACTACAATCGTTATGGCTATTGTTTAAACAACCCTTTGAAATATTCCGATGTAACAGGCAATTTTAGCATAGCTGATTTAGCTGGATGTATACCAGTTATAGGCTCTATATTTGCTAGTTTGATTATGGGTCAGTCTATTGATTGGGACAGGGTTGCAGTAGATGCGTTGGTTACAGGCATTAGTGCTGCAGTCACTTTTGGTATAGGAAGCGCTTGTGCAGGTATTACAAATTTTTACACTAAAGCCGCCGTTTCAGCTCTAGCCCACGGGGTTTTTCAAGGCGGATTGTCAGCTGCAATGGGAGGTAAGTTTTGGGCTGGTTTTGCCGCTGGGGCTTTGAGCAGTATAGCTGCTAGTGCATGGGAAGGCGGTACAACAACAGAAACTCACTTTCAGGCAAATCATAATTTGACAGAAGGACACTTTGTTACAGAAACTACTGTTCATGCAGGCATAGGAGCTGGTACAGGAGCAATTGGTACTTTGGCATTTAGTGCTATTGCAGGAGGTGCGGGTAGTGCTATTGGTGGTGGAAACTTTTGGCAAGGAGCTACTACTGGGCTTATTGTAGCGGGGTTTAATGGTTTGATGCATCAGGATCAACAGCAGCCTAAAGTGAAACAGGCATCTTGGGATATTGATGGAGATAGAAAAATTAGCTTATCTGAAGCAAATGAGTGGTATAGATATGGTGGTGGACAACCAATAACAGTTGATGCAAGTAAAGTAGATTTAAATTTTGTTAATACATCCGATTGGGTAAGTGGAAATACCTATACTATTCAAACTTTGTTTAGTTCTGAAGAGGGAAGCGTTTTTGGAAATATAAGTGTTAAATATTTAGGTAATAATCAAGTTAAGATACTTTCTGACACGTATAACTTTGAACAACACGGTTCATATTTAAGCTCCCCCATTAGAAATCCAGCAAACTCCGTAGGCAGATGGGTTGCAGGAGATGGCATTCAATTTAAAATTAATTTCACTGGTATAAATACAATAATTCCAAGAGTTTATAACTTTGAGAGAGGACCTAAATATTAAGTTATGAAAAAAACAATAATGATGACAACGATAATTTCACTTTTATCTTGTAATATGTCTGATAGTTACAATAAATTACCCTTTGGTGGATATGAAGTTGACTTTGAAGGAGGTAATAATAATAGACTAATGAAAAATAATAAAATGCTAATTGATAGTGGGCTTGTTGATTGTAAGTATAATGAGAAATATTTATTAATATCTGTTGACACAACATATTCAATGGAGCCAGAAAAAATTAGAAAAAGTGATTTACATTATTTTTTACAAGATATTGTAAATGATACTATTATAAAAAAAGTAAGTTATTCTGATTTAAGAAAGATAATTAAAGAAAAATCTCTAGAAGATATAGATATTACCAAGTAAAGTTAAATTAAAAGAAACAAATCCACAGCTCTAACATAAAAAGTCTCTTTTAAAAGATTACTCGAAATAATTAAAAAACCGAATAAATCCTACTCAAAAAGTTACACTAATTAAAAATGAAAATGAAAAAAATACTTACCATATTAACAGTAGTCTTACTATTACCATGTAGTAAAGATAGAGATGGCAGTGTGCCTATAACCTAACAAAGCTTGGGTGGGCTATGGAATATTAAATCGGTTGTAAAAGCAGATGGAACGGTAGTTCCTTATGCTGGGAGGTGTGCCTCCCAAAAAGACTACATCGATGTTTATGGTGCTGGATACATGGCTGAAAAGTATTTTTTTGAAGATTGCGCTACTTTGTATACTAAATTTGTACAATTTACTTTTGATCAAAACTACAAGATTAATACAGCAAATAGTTTTCTATTTGATGGTGCCACTATAAAGAACATGACCAAGACAAGTTTTACAATTGAATTTTCTCAACCAAAAACTGCTGAATTTGAGTATTTTTCTGTTACCAATAGTAAATCTGTACTATTTGAAAAACGTTAACACACTTTTAGCTAAAACCTATCAAAACAAACGTTTTATCCGAAGTTAATTTTTGAAAAAACTAATTTTTATATTACTTCTTACATCAACACTCGCCTTCTCCCAACAAGAGGCGAGTGTTTGGTATTTTGGTCAAAATGCTGGGATAAAGTTTGAAACTAATTCTTCTGTAACCCCTTTATCTGATGGACAAATCAATACGGAGGAAGGTTGTAGCTCAATTGCTGGTACCAATGGCAACTTACTTCTATACACGGATGGTAGAACCGTTTGGGATCGAAATCATTTACCTATGCCACAGGGAAGCTTAGCGAACGGAACTGAC
>JACMNZ010000566.1 GCA_014378285.1 Pseudopedobacter sp. | reverse complement strand
AATTTTGCATTCCATAAATTATTTGTGATACCTGGCACCTGTAAAGTTTTTTGCCTCGAATTTAAATTATAGTCACTATTTAAAGACCAAACCTTTTTATAATAAACAGTACCTTCAAAGCCTAATGTGTAGGTGCGAAAACTATTGGATGTATTTGTTTGTGAAGTTTGTTGGAAATTGTAATCAAGCCTGTTATTAATATTTAAATCATACTTTTTATCTTTTGATTTTGATATGTACAATCCTGTACCTGAACTAAAGATTTTTGATAAATTTCTGCCATTATTTAAATAATCAACACTTTTTCGGAAACTAAAGTTTTGGTTTAAGTTTATCCTTGTGTCAATTTTTTTGATTTTAAATCCTGCACCACCGTATAGAAAACTTGAAAAATTACCGTTGGTATTTATCGGCTTGGAAGTAGTTTTGCCGGTATTTGTTTCTATCATTCTATCGTATGTAATAGCATTACTTTCAACAAAAACATTTAATGACTGGTACATGTAAAAATCTTTAATAAAATTGTATGCATTGTGCGAAAGGCTAAAATTATTGGTGAATGCATTTCTTAAATTTGGGTTACCAATTGTTTGATTAAACTGGTCGTTATTATTCCTTAAAGGTTGTAACTGGTCAATGGTAGGCTGCCTTGTACTACCTGTATAATTAACCCTCAGATTATGATTTGATTTGTACGTGTAATTCAAATTAGCAGATGGAAAAAAGTTTGTATAATTTCTTTTGTATGATTTATTAAAATCCAAATCTTTTAAATTAAAGTCTACGAAACTTATACCTGTTCCAACATTTATTTTAATTTTTTTAAAGGCGTAATTTATTTTTGCTGAAGGTATATTTTGTGTAATGTTTTGTTTAAAATGGTTGGAAAGTGAATCTACTCTTGCATCATATTTTGCAGATAAGTTGGTATAGTTAAATGTTGTTTGATTATTTGCACCGTTATTTAATCCTATTTGATAGCCTAATTCCAATGAATAATTTTTGCTCAACGGTTCTGTATAAACAATTTTTGTAGAAGCCGAAGTGGTAGTTCTATCATTGTCTTTCATCTGATCAATATTCTGCGAAAAATTATTAAAAAAATCTTGATTATAAGATTTTAAAAAGTTTTTTCCATTGCTGTTAATTAAACTCCAGTCAGCATTTAAAGAAAGTGTTCTTCGGTTTTTTTTAAACCTATGTTTAAAAATTGCATTACCGGATAGAACATCTTTATTGATATTATTATTAGTAAAACGATCTGTAGCATTTTTTAAATTACCAGATTCACCAGAAGTAAATGCTTTTTCTGTTTCTAAACTTTTTGTATTGTAAGAGTTTGCATTTGCGGTTACTTTTAAACTGTTAACGGAATCGAGTTTGATATCGTAGCTACCTCTTAATTTAATATTGTTCCGGTTTACGTTTGTGTTGCCTACGGCATTTTTTATAAGCATCGAATCTTTAAACTGTGTTTGTGTATAAACCTGTCTGTTATTATTATAAAGCTGGCTATTGTATTTTGGAGAAAAATTTAAAGTTGCTTTATTATAGAATTTATTGCTGTACTGTAATCCTGCATTAAAATTGGTTATAAAACCGTTTTGGGTATTTACATAAGGTTCTTCATCGTTACCACCATTGCTGAAGTAAGTATTTCCGCTTTCTTCATCAAATGTCATGTTATTACTGCTGCCTCCAAACTTTTCTTCATCCTGCCAGCTTAACCCATCCTGCCCGGTATTTCCATTCAATAAAAACCCTGTAATTTTTCTTTTACCTTTAAAAGAACTCAGTAAAATATTATCATTGTACCTGTCATCAATATCTTTTTTTAACCCACCGGCAAGGTCAATTTTTCCAAAATATCCTTTCTTTTTATCTTCTTTTAATTTTAGATTGATGGTCTTTTGCGTCTTACCATCGTCTATGCCGGTAAATTCGCTTTGCTCACTTTTCTTATCGAAAACCTGTACTTCTTT
>JACMNZ010000565.1 GCA_014378285.1 Pseudopedobacter sp. | reverse complement strand
TAATTCCACCGCCATCAATAGATAAAATGGTATTCATTTTTCTAAAGTAGTGATAAAATATAAATTTGTTAATCTATGAATATTTTAATTGGTAAAATTTTGTGTAACCATGACGCCATTTATACCACCATCTAAAATTCCTATTCCAATTTTTCTAAATTTTGGGTTAAGAATGTTTTTTTTATGTCCGGGTGAATTCATTAAACCAGTATGGGCAATTTCTACGGTTTGCGCCAAAGCCAAGTTTTCACCAGCGGTTAAATAAATAATATCATGGGATTTAATACGATCAAATGGTGTTTCATTTTCTAAGTTGATGTGTGAAAAATAACCTTTTTTAAACATATCATCAGAATGTTCTCTAGCTACGTTTCTTAAAGCAGTATCTCTTTCTAATAACGGAACGCCCGCCTTTTTCCTTTCCTGATTTACTAAAACGTATAAATGGTTTTCAAAATTCTCATTAACTTTTGCATTTTTTACGGTGAAGTGAAGGAATACTGTTTCATCAGATTCAGGTTCTATAGTGAGTTTACTGATAGATTTTTTTACTTGGTCACTAATATCAGGAGAAATATGATTGTCTAAATTTTCTACCTCTTTACTTAAGAAGTTTGCCATTTTACTATTTCTAGTGGTTGCAATTAAGCTTGGCCATAACGGTAAAAACAAAAATATTAAAGCAACTAAGGCTGAATAAAAAAGCCCTCTAATCAATCCAGGAAAAACACCCATCGCTTTATTTAACGCACTTTGATGGGTTTTATTTGAGATGCTTTTTACGAGTTTATAGAAGATTGCCCCTAAAATTAACCTGGCAATAATAATCGCAATAAAAAAAGAAAGAGGAAACAACCATCTTTCTTCAATTTGATAATGATTATCTAAGAAAGTAGCAACGTATAAATAAGTTAAAAAAGCAGCTAATATGCTGGCTGCCAAAGCTACTAATTCTAACGCTCCTAAAATAAAGCCCCTTCTGTAGCTCTGGTAAACAGCCAAAAGTATGATTGCTATTAGAATAAAATCGACGTAATTTAACATGATGCAATCTTTACAAAAAACAATCCAAATAATTGATTAAACACTGGGAATAGGATTATTATTTGAGAGACTTAATTTTTTTACAAACTACGATAATACAATTTTTCCTTTTGTCTTTAGATGATTAATTTAAAGATAGTTTTTCCTGCTGTTTCTTTTTCAGCATTTTCTGATAGGCTAAAACGGCTTTTTCTTAAGCAATATCTACAGTACAAAATAGAAATCAGTAAGTTAAAGTCTTTAACGATAAGATTATTGAGATAGGCAGCCAACGCTTTTTCTAATTTGCGATTATCATTTTCATCTTCATGGATAATATCTAATTTGATAAGACCAAATTATTGCCTCTCAGTATTCCTCGTTATTCTCTAGCTTATTCTTAATGATAGTTTTAGTATGTTTTGTTCTGATTAAAACATAAGGTATAAACTATTAATATGGGCAGATTTTAGTTTTTCACCAGTTTTTTTGCTTCTTCCTCGCCTTTAAGGCTTAAATCAATATCTTCCAGTCGGTAAATCTAATTTCCAAGATCCAAACAGATTGTCCGTGGCAAACCATTATTAATTTATTATCCTTTAATATTTTATTGAAACTATCCCATTACATGTGTTATCAAAGAGGATATAGAAAGATGCTTAATTAATTTAAGAAATCAATTTTGCAATCCCGAATGCAGCACCAGCAGCTAAAGCGCCAATTAAAACGGTTTTGAAAGCTCCCTGTAAAGGTTTTTGTCCAGTTAGTTTAGTTTTCACATATCCAAAAACAAAAAGTGCAATAATGGTTATTACAGCAGAAATCATTAAGCCTTCTTCAGGAGTATCAGTAAAAAAATAAGCTAAAAGCGGAATAAATCCTCCCAAAACATAAGAGATTCCGATATTAAAAGCACTTTGTTTAGCTCGTTTAGGATTTGGTTTTTCCATGCCTAATTCAAAACGCATCATAAATTCTACCCATAGCTTTTTATTCAAACTCAACTGTTCAGCAATTTCGGTTTGCAAAGAATCACTTAAACCATAATTTGCAAAAACTTCCTTTACTTCTTCTTTTTCTTGATCAGGAATTCTTTCTATCTCAGCATATTCACGTTCCAATTCGGTTTGGTAATGCTCTATTTCTGTTTTTGCAGACAAAAACCCCCCTAATCCCATGGCAATTGAACCTGCAACTATTTCTGCAATACCAGCTGTAATTATAAAACTATTGGAATGAACCACGCCGCTTAAACCAGCAGTAAGTGCAAAAGGGACTGTTAAGCCATCAGACATTCCTATAATTACATCGCGAACTATCTCTGAAGCGGTAAAATGTTTTTCTGAGTGCATGCTCAAAACTGAATATAAATAGCTATATATCAAACAGCATAATGCAATTCTTATTTAGAATGATTAAACCCTAAATGTTTATATCTTACTTGAAAATTAATTTGAAATTTTTTCTGTTTAAAACTATTGTTTCATTGCATTAAAATATATTGGAAACCTTATGAAAAAAATAATTAAAAGAATTTTAATCCTTTTCTTTTTAGCTAGTATTCAAATTATTGCAAAAGCACAAACCATGGATTTTGCCCCTTTAGATGCCTATTGGAAAATGATAGAGCCTTTAAAAACGGGAGATTCTCTTTCTGTAGTAACCTGGAAAAACTTTTTAGCGATAGAACCCAATAAAATTTACATAGAAAATCAAGGATTTGATAACGATTATTTAGAGCGATTAAGGAAAAGTATCCAAGTTGTTTATATGCCTAAATATGAAAATATCTTAGCCAAAAGAGTTTTAGCAATAGAAAAAGACCCCTCTACTTATTGGTTAACTTACAAAGTTTATGTTTATAAAAAATACGAGAAGGAGTTAAAAGCTTTTCAAAAGCAACTATTAGAACCATCCTATATTCAATTAATGTATAAAAATACTTTTGAATGGTTACCAAAACGTTTGAAAAATAAAGATGATAAAATCAATATTCACTACTTAGGAATAGAGAATGATGCCATAGCTGGGGACGGAATTGTAATTGCCACTTTTTGGAATATTTATAATCAAGATAAATTAAAGCCCGCTATTTTATTAGGACATGAGATGCACCATGTACTAAGAAAACCTTTTGGTTTCCCCACAAAAGAAAAACAGGATGAAGGAATTATGTATTTCATGAGTTCTGTTTTGAATGAAGGAACTGCCGATATGATTGATAAAGTTGTCAATATCGCACATAACGATGAATTGCCAATAGGGATGAAATATAAAGATTTTGAGCTTTTTCAAGCGGATAGTATTGTTGCCCAAGTGGATAGTAATTTAATGGTGATGCAAAAAACTGAAGGAAAAACATTTAAAACTGAAAAAGATTATAGAAATCTTATTAGGTGGACAAGTGGACATTGCCCGGGTTATTACATGACGGATATTATTGTGAGAAATGGCTACAAAAAGCAGCTTATGAATCATATCCAAAACCCTTTTGAGTTTATTTATTTATACAATAAAGCAGCAAAAAAGGATAAAGAAAAGCCTTATGTTTTTAATGATGAGTCTATACAATATGTAAAAATGATGGATAAAAAATATTGGTCAAAAAGGTGATTTTTTTATTGTGAATGAATAACTCGGTTTAAGACTTCTATATAATGCTGAGGTTTTAAAATATTGATTTTAACTTAATTATTGATTATTGTTAAGATTTAAATCAAATTTTATAATGTTATGATTTCAAAAAACGCATATTTGATCTATTTAAAATTATCCGTCATGATTTTTTAAAACCATAAATAAACCATAATAAAAATGAATTTAACAATAAAAAATATGCTTTCGGCTTCTGCTGTTGCACTAACAATTTTGAGCGCTTGCAATAACAACAAAACGCAAAGCGCAAATTCAAAGGATTCAGCAGTTATTTCTTTATTGGATAGTGCAAAGTTTGATACCACCATTAATGGAAAAGCCGTAAAACTTTATACTTTAACCAACAAGAATAAAATGAAAGCAGTTTTTACAAATTTAGGGGGGCGTTTAATTAGTTTAATGGTGCCTGATAGTGCTGGGAAATTAGTGGATGTTGTGGTAGGTTTAGGAAGTGCAGATGCTTATCAAAAATCAACTGAGCCTTATTTTGGAGCTACAATAGGTCGTTATGGTAACCGTATTGCAAAGGGTAAATTTACAATTGATGGTAAAACCTATCAATCTTCTTTAAATAATGGGGCAAATATGTTGCATGGTGGTAAAAATGGTTTTCAATATCAAGTGTGGGATGCTAGCCAACCTAACAATCAAACAATCGTTTTAAATTATCTTTCTAAAGATGGCGAAGAAGGTTTTCCGGGTAATTTAAGCGTTAAAGTTACCTACACTTTAACAGACGATAATGAGCTTAAGATTGATTACAACGCTACAACTGATAAAAAAACGATAGTTAATTTAACAAATCACGCTTTCTTTAATTTAAATGGAGAAGGTAGTGGAACTATTTTAAACCATACCTTACAAATTTTCGCCAATGAATACAATCCGGTAGATTCTACGCTTATCCCAACAGGAATTGAAAAACTTGCAAACACTCCTTTTGATTTTAATCAACCTACAAAAATTGGTTTAAAAATTAATCAGGATAACCAACAACTTAAAAACGGTAAAGGATATGACCATAATTTTGTACTTAACGGAACAAAGGAAATGGGTATGAACCATGCTGCCATGGTTAAGGGTGATAAATCTGGAATTGTAATGAATGTTTATACAGATGAACCAGGATTACAATTTTATAGCGGTAACTTTATGGAAGGTAAAAACACGTTTAAAGGCGGTGT
>JACMNZ010000564.1 GCA_014378285.1 Pseudopedobacter sp. | reverse complement strand
TTTACATAAGTAATCTGTGCTGATAACATTGATTTTTTACTCTTTTTAACAAATCTAATTTATCATTTTAACTACCTAAAACTAGTTTACGTAATTTTTGCTTCATACCCACAAAACTCAAATGTTAAAAAATATTTTGCGCCTCTCTTATAAATAGCAATTTGCTCTTAGATAAAACACATTATATTTCTATCTGTACAAGGTGTGGAGAAAAGCAAAATTATACTCACCATAAAATAGAAAAACTAATTGTACAATAAAATCCCATGTTCATTTTTACTCCACCCCTATTTTATGCATAATTTCACCTCAACTTTACTTAATGACTTAGTAAATTATCAAAGAATTTACTTACCTGTAAGACAAGCAAAATTCACATTAATATAAGTTGGATATTGGTTTTTTGATTGCAAAAAGTTCAATTTATTACAGTTCTTTTTGAAAAACGAAATGAAATTATACCGTCAATACTAATTTTGATGATAATTAAATTGTTTGAACTATAAGTTATTTTAAACAATAAATCATAAATATTTTTTATACTAATCATTACAAATATATATAAAAACTTATGAATTATGAATTGCAATTTTGACCCATTAAATTTTAAACATAAGGCAAAATGACAAAAATAACTGTAGCAAAAGGTGATGGTATAGGACCAGAAATAATGGATGCCACGTTAGAAATAATTTTGGCAGCAGGCGCAAAAATTGAGATAGAAGAAATACAAGTTGGAGAAAAAGTTTATTTAGCAGGCAACACTGCAGGTATAGATGCGGTTTCTTGGGATATTATTAGAAAAAATAAAATCTTTTTAAAGGCTCCAATCACAACGCCACAAGGCGGAGGTTATAAAAGTTTAAATGTTACCACAAGAAAATTTCTTGGTCTTTATTCAAACGTTCGTCCTTGTATGAGTTTGCATCCATTTGTAAGCACAAAACATCCTGTAATGGATATTGTGATTGTTAGAGAGAATGAGGAAGATTTGTATGCTGGCATAGAGCATCAACAAACAGATGAAGTAATACAATGCCTTAAATTGATAAGCAGACCTGGCTGCGAAAAAATTATACGTTATGCTTTTGAATATGCTAAACAACAAAACCGTAAAAAAGTAACTTGTTTTACTAAAGACAATATTATGAAACAAACTGATGGTTTGTTTCATAAGGTATTTGACGAAATAGCAAAGGAATATCCAGAAATAAAGAACGAGCATTGGATAATTGATATTGGGGCAGCTAAAATAGCAGAGTCTCCAGAAGACTTTGACGTTATCGTTACGCTTAATTTATACGGAGATATTATTTCAGATATTGCAGCAGAAATTACTGGATCTGTTGGACTAGGAGGCTCGGCAAATATCGGAGAAGAATGTGCAATGTTTGAAGCAATTCATGGCTCGGCACCAGCAATAGCAGGGCAAAATATTGCCAATCCTTCTGGCTTAATTCAAGGTGCTGTAATGATGCTAAATCATATTGGGCAAACCGATGTGGCAAATAAGATTCAAAATGCCTGGTTAAAAACTATTGAAGATGGGATACATACTAAAGATATTTTTAAAGAAGGAATTAGTAAAAAAGAAGTAGGCACCTCTCAATTTAAAAAAGCCTTAATTGATAATCTTGGAAAAGAACCATCCTTTTTAAAACCCGTTGTTTCTACAAACAATGCAGCTTTAAACCTTCCAAAATACATTCGTAAACCAGCTGCTAATAAAAAACTTGTTGGTATAGATCTATTTGTTCATTGGAACGGAACCAATCCAAACGAACTCGCCGACAAATTAAAAACCATCGGAGATAATGCATTTAATCTCTCCATGATTACCAATAGAGGTATAAAAGTTTGGCCTGATGGTTTTAAAGAAACTTTTTGTACGGACCACTGGAGGTGCAGATTTAAACCTAATCAAGCTAGCGAATTGAATAAAGTGCAGATTATTGATCTTTTGAAAAATGCGATAACTGAGAATATTGATACCATTAAAACAGAGAACCTTTATGAATTTGATGGCAAAGCAGGCTATTCATTAGGGCAAGGGCAATAAAAAATTTAAACATGGTAAACGTAATTATCTATTTAAAGAAAGAGTTTAAAGCAGAAGAATTAGTAAGTTTTTTGCTGTCTGAAAAATTAATCGCAACGGCATCTATTGATGAAAACAATATTTCTTATCAAATACATAATGACCGTTTGCATAAAGAAGTATATAGTGTGATAACCGCAAAAACAAAGGCTGTATTGTTAAACAATATCATAAAAGTTGTAGAAGAAAAAGTAGGGGCTGACGTATTAATTAACTCTACCCCGATAGTAGGATCTAACAAAATTTTTGATGAATTAGTTAAAGACAACACTAAAAAAAATTAAGAGTAAGAAAATAATGAGACAACTTATTAAAGATAAATTTAATACTAAAGGTAAAGTGGGGCTAAGTAATCTAAAGATAGATGCAAATATAGATTATCGTAAAAATAAGATAACTAATGATTGCATTGAAGCAGACATGATGATTGGAGAATCAGAAACAAAAGCATTTCAAAAAGAGCTATCCGATTTAAGGATTGAAACGACTGATAAATCTGATAACGCAATGCTAAAAACCCTTTTTAGTAATAACTTATTAACCTTTAAAGACACGTTAAAGTATGTTTTCTCATTAGGTCTTATATTTATTTTGTTAGCTCTTTCTGCTTTAACCAAAAATGTGATTTTTAGTAGCCTTA
>JACMNZ010000563.1 GCA_014378285.1 Pseudopedobacter sp. | reverse complement strand
TTTTTAGGTACTGAAGTTACAAGAGCAGTAATTACTGTTCCTGCTTATTTTAACGATGCACAACGCCAAGCAACTAAAGAAGCTGGTGAAATTGCTGGTTTAAAAGTAGAAAGAATCATAAATGAGCCAACTGCCGCTGCACTTGCTTATGGTTTAGACAAAACCAATAAGGACATGAAGATTGTGGTTTTTGATTGCGGTGGTGGTACTCATGACGTTTCTATCCTTGAATTAGGAGATGGCGTTTTTGAAGTTAAATCTACAGATGGTGATACCCATTTAGGTGGTGATGATTTTGACCAAGTAATTATTGATTGGTTGGCCACCGAATTCAAAACCGAAAACGGTATGGATTTAGTTAAAGATCCAATGGCTTTACAACGCCTAAAAGAAGCTGCGGAAAAAGCTAAAATTGAGCTTTCTAGCACAACTTCTACAGAAATTAACTTACCATACATTACTGCTGATGCTAGCGGACCAAAACACTTGGTACGTTCTTTATCAAAAGCAAAATTTGAATCTTTAGCTTCCGATTTAATCAAAAGAACTATTGATCCTTGTAAATCCGCTTTGAAAAATGCTGGAATGAGCACTTCAGATATCGATGAGATTATCTTAGTTGGTGGTTCAACTCGTATCCCTGCTATTCAAGAAGCAGTTGAAAAGTTTTTTGGAAAAGCGCCTTCTAAAGGTGTTAACCCAGATGAGGTTGTTGCAATTGGTGCAGCTATCCAAGGTGGTGTATTAACCGGAGAAGTAAAGGATGTTTTATTATTAGATGTAACTCCTCTTTCTTTAGGTATTGAAACTATGGGTGGCGTAATGACTAAATTAATCGAGTCTAATACAACTATCCCAACAAAAAAATCAGAGACTTTCTCTACGGCATCAGATAGTCAGCCTTCTGTTGAGATTCATATCTTACAAGGTGAACGCCCAATGGCAAAAGATAACCGTACAATTGGTCGTTTCCATTTGGATGGAATACCACCAGCACCAAGAGGAGTACCTCAGGTAGAAGTTACTTTTGATATTGACGCTAACGGTATTTTACATGTTGGTGCTAAAGATAAGGCAACTGGTAAAGAACAAAAAATTAGGATTGAAGCTTCATCCGGATTATCTGATGAGGATATTAAAAAGATGAAAGAAGAAGCAGAAGCTAATGCAGAATCTGATAAAGTAGCAAAAGAAGAAGCTGATAAAGTAAATGCAGCAGACGCTTTAATTTTCTCTACTGAAAAGCAATTAAAGGAATATGGAGATAAAATTCCAGCAGATAAAAAAGGAGCTATTGAAGAAGGTTTAAAATCTTTAAAGGATGCTTATGCTGCTAAGAACTTTGTTGATATTGATGCAGCTTCAGAAAAACTAAATGCTGCTTGGGCTGCTGCTTCTGAAGATATGTACAAAGGTAGTCAAGAAGGAGCTGGAGCACAAGGCGCACCTCAAGGTGATACTGGTGAACAAGCTGGAAATCCTGACGAAGTTACAGATGTAGACTTTGAAGAAGTAAAAGACGAAGAAAGTAAGTAATCTTATTTAAATCGAAATAATAAAACCCGTTCTATTAATTTAGGGCGGGTTTTTTGTTTGATTTTCTATTTTAATTTAAAATATTTGGGCGTTTTAACAAGCTATACATTATATCTTTTTTTGCAATTTGCACAACTGTAAAAGCAAAAAAAGGATGTCGTTCCTATCGTCAACGCAAACCTAAAGAATGCCGTCTCAAAAGGGGGATTACAATTTTAATTTTAAAATTATTCTTCTTTTAATGAAAGCCTATAATAATCATAAACAGAACCTAAATATCTTAAACCTTCTAAAATAAGCAGAATAAAAAACCAATAGTGCTGAAACATTGCTGTTGATATAAAATCCTTAAATCCTAAATAATAAGCTACATAGCTTAAAAAATCGAAACTAAAATATAAAAAAACGATGCGAAATAAAACAAGGATAAAAGAGCAAATTAATCCTAATTTAGGTTTGAACCAAAGCAAATAAGCAGTCAATAAAAAGAAAAATAAAATTAAAATATCCCAAATTGCCAATGTTTTATCAGCAATTGAAAATGAGAAATTAAAAGTGCTTAGTAGGTAATGGTACTTAGGAGATATAAAGATTAAAAATGTAACACAATCCAATATTGCAAACAGCTTTAATCTCCCATTCATCAAAAAGAAGCTTTCGCTAAGGTATTTGTTTGATGATCAACCAATTTTTGTAAAGGTCCACTCGCTAACATTTTCATCATGATATTTAATTCGGCAGAAACAATTAGAGTTGCTAAAGTTTCTGTACCACTTTGCAAAACCGTCCATTTCATTTCAACAGCAAACGGAGCATCTTCTGTAGGGAGAATAATAATTTGTTCATTTAGAATTCTTAAAGAAACTTTTAAAGATAATTTAGCCATATTCTGAATGGTAAATTTAGCTTCATCAATGGTGCTATTCCAATCATAAATATTTTCGGGCATCAATTGCTCGTGATTATTTAAATCGCTTAAAAA
>JACMNZ010000562.1 GCA_014378285.1 Pseudopedobacter sp. | reverse complement strand
TTGACCTGATGTTTGAAAACCTAATAAAGAGTCTTTTAGACTGGTACTCTTGTTCAAATAAAATATACTTTTCTTTAGTTCATTTTTCTGATAAGCTAAATCACTCAATCCCTTATAAACCCTTATCAATTCTAATCTTGCATTAGATTTCTTAGCTATTTCCAATGCCTTCTCTAGCAGTTTGTTGCTTTCTTTAAAGTCTGATCTGGCAATAGCTATTTCTGATAAACCAAATAATGTGCTTATTTTTTGATCTGGCTCTGTTTCATCTATATTTAATACCTTTTTAAAAGAATAAGAAGCAGAATCCAAATTTCCTTGTTTCAAATAAATCTTACCTAATTTATTATAAAAATAACCATCATCAAATGCTCCATTAGTGTGATTAGAAATTTTCTTTGCTTCATATAGATGCACTAGTGCGCTTTTATAATCTTCCCTATATAAATACACTTCCGCCATCAAACTCAACGAGATAGCCATTGAATTTTTATTATTGTATTTCTTATTTATCTTATATGCTCTTTTTATGTATTTTACCCCAGTTGTATCGTCACCTATTTTAATTAAAATTTCTCCAATATTGTTTAAGTTCTTTCCCGTTTCAGCTTCTGTGCCGCTTTTTTCATTTTCTTTTAGGGCAGCTAAATAATTAATTAATGCTAAATCTAGCTTACCAATTGTGGCATAGGTAAGTCCTAAAAAATTATATGATTTGGCAATTCCAACTTTATAATCAATTTTTTTAGCAAGTCTTAGCGCACTATCCGCGTATAAAAAACTTTTCTTAAAATCAACGTATTGATATGAATAAGAAAGCTTACCCATCAGTCTAACTCTTACTGAATCATTTTTTTCTTCCCCTAGATCTTTAACTGTCCTTCCAATTAAGGAATCAATAGAATTGTTTAACTGCTGGGCATTTGCTTTATTAACCAACAACAAAAAAAATAATAAAAGTATTTTGCCAATCTTATCCATTACATCAATTCCAAATAATATCTATTGTTATTTAAATGTAAAATAACAAAATGTAGTTAGGTTTTAACTTATTTTACACGCTTTTTTTTGAGGACCATTCAATTATATTAATTTTATCCTATGATAATCGCTGAACTTACTTCCTATTTAGAAGAGATTGCCCCATTAAATTATCAAGAAAGTTATGATAATGCAGGCTTAATTGTAGGTTTTCCTGATAAAGAAATTACAAAAGCATTAATCAGTTTAGACTGTACCGAAACCATTGTTGATGAGGCTATTCAGCAAAACTGTGATATCATTATTTCTCATCATCCCATTGTTTTTAAAGGCCTTAAGAAATTAAACGGAAGCAATTATGTAGAACGAGTAATCATAAAAGCTATTGAGAACAAAATTGCGATCTATGCGATTCATACTAATTTAGATAGCGTTTTATCCGGAGTAAATGCGAAAATATGCGAAAAAATTGGTCTTCAAAATTGTCAGATTTTATTTCCAAAGTCAGGTTTATTAAAAAAACTAGTATTT
>JACMNZ010000561.1 GCA_014378285.1 Pseudopedobacter sp. | reverse complement strand
TTTTAATGAAACTTCTAACTCTATCAAAACCATAGATAAAATTTCTTTAGCCGTTTCTATATCCTGACCTAAATATTGAAACATACGGTCAGTATTAAAATGCTTTTTTGTGTTTAAAGTTTCTAAGCTTGCTGAAATCATCCCTTAACAATTTATTAATCTTATTACGACAACCATATTTGTTTGGTTACCTAATATTTAAATAAAAGATTATTACACCTATTTAGAATAGTAATAATTTTATTGATGAAAATATAACCTAATTAAAAATTTTCCGTACAAGATTTCATGGCAGTTGTGCTGATTGCCTAAAAAAAGATTTTTACTCACATTTTAATAATTGGGTTTATCAATCTTTTCTAAGTTTTATTGTGTAAAATGCCCGGTCTCAGAACGTGAGAACGGGCATTTTTGTTTAATAGCGTTATAGCAATCAATTGCCATCTTGTATATTTATAAACCACGCTTGGCTAATTTGTACCATTTTGAAAATCTTATTGTTTTCATTTGCGTTAAATGTTATCCTGATAAAAAAGATATAATTTTATAAATGAAGAGCATCAATAACAACGGATTTAGCTTTCAGCTGATAATTATCAATATTATATTTTGGATATTATTAACGCTACCCGCTTTTTTGTTTAGATATAACGGCCCATCCAACAATTTCTCTGAATATTTTATTTATAGGGCACTTATCAATAACACAATATTGGCTATTATTTTTTATGCAAATGCATATTATTTTTTCCCTTCCGTTTTAAAAAAGAAAGGCATTTTATTATATTTATTGGCAATTGCGGTTTCTTTATTATTGGTTTGGTTTTTATCAAAATATGTAGATCAGCAGCTATTTCCTATTAAACGAAAATGGGGTAAGCCATTTTTTCCCAATTTTATCTCTTACATTTTCATAATTGGCATTAGTTGTAGCTATAGGATTATTATCGATAATTTTAAATCACGAAAATTAAATAAGGATAAAGAGACAGAAAACCTTAAAACAGAACTAAGTTTTTTAAGATCGCAGATAAGTCCTCACTTTATGTTTAATGTGCTTAACAATCTGGTTTCATTGGCTCGTAAAAAAAGTGATAAAATGGAGCCTGCATTGATACAATTAAGTAATTTATTAAGATATATGTTATATGAAGGAACACAAGATAAAATTAGTTTAACACAAGAACTAAAGTATTTGAATGGTTATATAGACCTGCAAAAATTAAGGTTTGGCGATGATGTTATCATTATATTTAATGCAGAGGGCGACCTTGAACATTTTTATCTAGAACCTATGTTATTGATTCCGTTTGTAGAAAACGCTTTTAAACATGGCATGGGAACTATAGAAAACCCAATGATAAAAATTAAATTAACTGCCGTAAATAAAACATTAAACTTTTTAGTTGAGAATGATATTGCAAACATCGGCGAAAGCAAAGATGATAGCTCTGGAATTGGTTTAAATAATGTTAAACGCAGATTAGATTTACTGTATAAAAATAATTATAAACTAACCATTTCTAATCATGATGGTAAATATATTGTTGATCTTAAATTAACTGCAAATGATTAATTGCTTGGTAATTGACGACGAGAAATTGGCTCGTGAATTAATGGAAGACAACATTAATCAAGTTCCTTTTTTAAATCTAATAGACTTATGCAAAAACAGCATGGAGGCCTTAGAATTAATCAAAAAAGAGAAAATTGATCTTATATTTTTAGACATCCAGATGCCGGGTATAAGTGGCTTACAATTATTAAAAACATTAGCCAAACCACCAATGGTAATTTTGGTTACTGCTTATGAAAAATATGCTTTAGATGGTTTTGATTTAGATGTATTAGATTATTTATTAAAGCCTGTCCCGTTTGATCGGTTTTTAAAAGCGGCAAACAAAGCTTTTGATTTTCACAACTTAAACTCGCAAAACGAAAACTCACAAAACATCAAAAAAAACTATCTTTTTGTTAATGCAGATTACGCCAACATCAAGATAAAAATTGATGATATTGAATATATTGAAGCCTTAAAAGATTACATTAAAATCTATTTATTGGGTAATGATAAGCCAATTATTACCCGTTTAAGCATGCGCTATTTAGAAGAAAAACTACCTATAGAAGATTTTTTACGGATTCATAAATCTTTTATTGTTTCTCTAAACCACATGATTGCCTTTAAACGTAACCATGTTATACTCCCAAATAAAGAAATTTCTGTTTCTGATCATTATAGAGATGCATTAATCCAGCATATCAACAATAAAAATCTTTAATCTAATCTCTATATAAAAGCCTTTCATCTACTAATATGATGGTTAGGTATAAAACAATTCTAATTAATAGTTTAACAAGCTATCATTACATCATAAAATTACACAAAATGAAAACCTTATCTTTTTATTTCACACTGCTATCTGCTTTGTTTTTTACTACATCCCTAATTGCGCAAAATGTTTTAGAAATACCAACCTCTAAAGTTGCCGTAAAAATAGATGGCAAA
The DNA here is from genome assembly GCA_014378285.1 of Pseudopedobacter sp. Classification (GTDB taxonomy): domain Bacteria; phylum Bacteroidota; class Bacteroidia; order Sphingobacteriales; family Sphingobacteriaceae; genus Pseudopedobacter. The sequence continues at coordinate 4,573 of JACMNZ010000561.1, read as the reverse complement.
CTAGCAGAGTTTTCAGATTCATTGGCTAATTACGATAAATCTACCAAGCTTTATTACGCCTTTGCTCATGATCAAAACAACCTCTATGTTTTTTTGAAAGCAAATAAGCAAATGGAAGAAAATAAAATTATGGCGGGCGGTGTAAGCGTTTCTCTGAACGCAACTGGTAAGAAAAAAGCAATATCTGCCATCACTTTTCCAATTGTAGATCGCACCGCAATGATGGCGGAGATGAGAAACCGAGGAAATAGAAATAGCGAAAACACGACTCAAAAAACGCCAGAAGAAAAAGCTAAAGAAAGGATGGAAATGAGGCGAAAAACGTTGACTGGTTTAAAAGAAATTAAGGTTACTGGTTTTAGTGATATTACAGTAGAAAGCATTTCGATTTATAATACTTACGGGATTAAAACAGGCATCAATTATGACGACAAAAACGCATTGATTTATGAATTGGCCGTTCCCTTAAAATTAGTAGGCTTAGATGCTGCTAATGATAATGAGTTTGCGATTAATATTAAATTAAACGGAATTGAAATGCCAGAAAACACTGGTGGCGGTTTTGGTGGAGGAGGAAGTGGTGGAGAAGGAGGAAGAAGCTATGGTGGTGGCGGAGGTAATTACAGTGGTGGCGGCGGAAGAAGCGGCGGACAAGGTGGTTCTGATTATATGTCGCTATTCTCACCAACAGATTTTTGGATTAAAGCTAAATTAGTTAAGTAACATTTTGGCTAACTGAATATGATGCTAAAACAAATATTGAGTTTTGCGATAACCAATTAATAATAAAATATTAAAAATTAATAATAATGAAAAAAATATACTTACTTCTAATTTGCCTTTTGGCATTACAAGGATTAAAGGGGCAAACAAAATTAGAAGTTAGCGGGGTTATTAAGGATTCTTTAGATAACCCCATAATTAGCGCTGCTGTTAAACTAGTTTCTGCAAAAGACACTACTTCTGCCATTACAAATTTAGATGGTATTTTCGTTTTTAACAATATAAAATCTTCTGAATTTGTGATAACTATTACCGCGTTAGGTTATCAGCCCATAAAAAGGAGATATTTAAATGATGCAAAAGCAACGAGAATTGTTTTAGACCCAATTATTTTAAAAAACGATAGTAAAGTTTTAAACGAGGTTATAGTAAACGGGACACCAGATGTTACCGTAAAGGAAGATACTCTAGAATATAGAGGTGGGGCTTATAAGTTAAAAGAAAATGCCTTAGCTGAAGATTTATTAAAGAAACTTCCCGGTATTGAAGTTGACCGAGATGGCAACGTAACCGCTCAAGGGAAAGCAATTACCAAAATCCGTATTAACGGAAAAGATTTTTTTGGTGGCGATGTAAAAACAGCAACGCAACAATTACCTGCCGATGTTATCGAAAAAGTTCAGGTTATTGATGATTACGGCGACCAAGCAAATATCACAGGTGTTAAAGATGGTGATCCTGATAAAATCTTAAATTTTACCATCAGAAAAGATAAAAACAAAGGTTATTTAGCAAGAGGAATTGTTGGTGGTGGAGATAAAGAACGCTACCAAGGTTCTGTTTTTGCATCTTCTTTTGATAACGACCAACAATTGGCACTTTTAGGAAATTTTAACAATACCAATGCAAATGTTTTCAGTTTAACGCAAGGCGCAACAGGCGGTGGCGGAAGAAGAAGAGGTGGAGGAAGTTTTGGCGGCGCTAACGGAGGAAGTGATGGTTTAACAAACGTAAACTCTATTGGCTTTAACTATCGGGATCAATGGGGTCCAAAAATTACGGCTTACGGTAGTTACAGCTTTGCCAATAAAGATAATAATACCAATAGTACCAACTTAAATACTTTACTAGGCGGTGGTGTGGTTTTAAATAACAATACTTTAGATAATTCTAAAACTAAAAGCAACAACCACAGGTTTAACTTTAATGTAGAATATAAAATAGATAGCTTAAATTATTTAAAATTAACTCCAAATCTTTCATTTGGTAATAACAATTCTGGCTATATCTCAAATTTTACCAATCAAAGCCCTAATACAAATACCTTTGGGAATTCTTTAAATCAAAGTAATAACTCAAACCCTAATTATGGCGCCGATGTTTTATACAATCACAGATTTGGTGCAAAAGCAAGAAATTTATCTTTTGATGGCTCATTTAATTCTTCTAGTACTAAACAAGACCAAAATTATTTATATATCGTAAATAATACCCAAACTAGCCAATTAGAAAGGTATCAAAATCAAATCATTAATGGTGATAATAAGAATGATAATGTAAGATTACGCTTATCCTATACCGAGCCATTAACCAAGACTAAAAACTTAGAATTTAACTATGCTTACGGTTTTGCTAGGGCAGATAATGATAGACAAGTATTAAATAGTAATGTATCTGGACAAGATCCAACATTTGATGCAGCACAAAGTAATCAGTACATTTTTGATTACATCACCAACAGATTTGGGGCTAATTATCGTGTAAACGAAAAGAAATATAATTATAGTTTAGGTTTTGCGGTACAACCAGCTACTTTAACAGGTACAAATAACACCGATAGATCTATTACAAATATTTTTCCCACAGCAAGGTTTAGCTATAAATTTTCTAAAACCAGGGAGTTAAATTTAAATTATAACGGAAGGTCAAATCAGCCTAGTTACAATCAACTACAGCCAATTACCGATAAATCTAACGCACAATATTACGTAACCGGTAACAATCAGTTATTACCCGAATTTACAAATAGTGCCTCTATCCGTTATAATAATTTTGATTTTGTAAGTGGCAATGTATTGTTCACCAATTTATCTTATAATTTTACTAGAGATAAAATTGTGACAAGCGTTACCAACTATCCTGTAGCTAACGATCGCACTGTATTGCAAAATACTACTTATGTTAATGCTGATGGATTTTATACCTTAAACGGTTTTTATGCCTTTTCAAAACCTTTTCAAGACAAAAAATATGTAGTTAGGTTAAGAGGTTCTGCGTTTTATAACAATAACATTTCTTTTGTGGATAACGTTTCTAATACAGGAAAAAACTTGATTTTAAGCCAGAGATTAGGCTTTCAAATTAACCCTAAAGAATGGTTAGATATTGAACCATCCGGCACTTATACCTACAACAGAAACAATAATACTATAAACACAAGAGCAAATTCTGAAGTAAATTCTTGGACAACCAGTTTAGATTCTAAAATTTATTTCTTAAAAACTTGGGTTTGGGGAACAACTTTAGATAAAACTTTTAACAGCGGGTTTAACACTATTGGTGTCAATCCATTTATCATTAACACCTACTTAGAGAAGCAATTTTTTAAGGGTAAAAAAGGCAGCTTAAAACTACAAGCGTTCGATTTATTAGATCAAAGTACCAGCCTTTCTTATACCGCAACTAGTACCTCAACAATTCTATCTCAAAGTAACAGACTATCAAGATATTTTATGTTGAGTTTTACCTTCAATATCTCAAAATTTGCAGGCAGTAATACTACAGTACCAGATTTTGGCGGAGGAAACAGGCAATTTAAAAGAGAGGATTAAGATTAAGGGGTATAAATTATTGAGATGAAAAATATTTCTTTTTCATGAAAATGTTTCTTTGGGCGTTTTTAAAGTCCGTCAGCTAACGCATATATCTTTTAATTTGTCGTCCTTCGACTCCGCTCAGGATGAAAGAAAAAAGAATACCGCTTCGATCCTTAACGCAAAAAAAGCTTATGTTTTAATTTGATTTTTTTTTAAATCTCTTTCCAATATCCCTCTTCAAAATTAAGGTTAAAGAAAGAGGTTTTCGGTTTCAAATCTAAATAAGGATAAGTAACTTTTGAAAGATATAAGCCCTGCGGATGCGCAGGCGATAAAGTTTTAGGCGTTTCTAGTTTAATTAGATAATTTTCAAATTCCCCTACAGCTAATTTTCCTTCTCCTACTTTTAATAATTGCCCCACAATTATCCTTATCATCTTCCTTAAAAACCGGTTAGAAGAAATCTGGAACCTTAATCTATTCTCCTCTTTATTTATCAACCATCTCGCTTCAGAAATGTGGCAAATGGTGTGTTCGTTTTTATCCGGAGCGGTACAAAAAGGGCGATAATCATTATAATATAGCAACAAAGAAGTTGCAGATTTTAGCTTCTCAATATCAATTGCTAATCCTAAATAAAGTGAACTAAACGGATTTAAAAAAGGGTCTTTATAGGTATGGACAAAATAATCATATCTTCTTTCTACGGCATCAAATCTGGCATGTGGCAAACCGTCCATTTTGATAACATCAAATACAGAAATATCCGAAGGTAAAAGTTTGTTCAGCCTAAAAAAGAAAACATCGTCTAAAACTAGATCAACATCCAAATGAAAAAAAAACTGACTTGCATTAACCTTTGCATCGGTTCTGCCACAACCATTTACGCTAATCTCAGATTTTAAAATCTGCTTTAAGCATTCCTCAACAACTTTTTGAACGCTGTTGGTTTTTCCGTTTTTTTGCCAACCATTATAATTTGCACCAACATAAGCTATGTGAAAGAAATATCTCATTAAAAATTTTGGTGATTA
>JACMNZ010000560.1 GCA_014378285.1 Pseudopedobacter sp. | reverse complement strand
TTCTATAATTCTAAATCTCTTGTAATTAAATGTTTCAAACCTGACAAAATTTCAATGGCTTGATTTTTGATGATTGTTATGAGAATTTATGAAATAATTTTTGTATAAAAACCCCCAACATTTTCAGATAATTAACGTTAAATGATGTAAAGTTTCTTAGCTTTGCAGACTTTTGCTTTTAATAGTATCGAGAATATTAATATATATAAATGAGACAACTCAAGATTACGCAATCCATTACCAACCGTGAATCACAATCTTTAGACAAATATCTTCACGAAATTGGTAAAGTTGATCTAATCACTGCTGAAGAAGAAGTTATTCTAGCACAAAAAATAAGAGAAGGCGACCAAGCTGCTTTAGAACGTTTAACAAAAACAAACCTACGTTTTGTGGTTTCTGTTGCTAAACAATATCAAAATCAAGGGCTTACCTTAGGAGATTTAATTAATGAAGGTAATCTGGGTTTAATAAAAGCTGCCAAAAGGTTTGATGAGACTAAAGGTTTTAAGTTTATCTCTTATGCCGTTTGGTGGATACGCCAATCTATTTTACAAGCTATTGCAGAACAATCTCGTATTGTACGTTTACCTTTAAATCAAGTAGGTTCTTTAAGTAAGATTAGCAAAGCTTTTTCTAGGTTAGAACAAGAATTTGAGAGAGAACCTTCCCCTGAAGAATTGGCAGAAACTTTAGAAACTACTGTCGAGAAGATTTCTGATACTTTAAGTAATTCTGGTCGTCATGTTTCTATGGATGCACCATTTGTACAGGGTGAAGAGAATACTTTATTAGATGTTTTAGAAAACGATAATCCAAATACAGATAGTAATTTAATAGATGAGTCTTTATCTGAAGAAATTAAACGTTCTTTATCTACTTTAACAGAAAGAGAAAGAGAAATCATTGTTCTTTTCTTTGGTTTAAGCACCAATCATCCATTATCATTAGAAGAGATTGGAGAGAAGTTTAATTTAACCAGAGAAAGAGTAAGACAAATTAAAGATAAGGCCTTACAAAGATTACGTCACACTTCAAGAAGCAAAATTTTGAAATCTTATTTAGGATAAACAAATTCTATATTATTTTAAAAGCCCAAAATAAATTTGGGCTTTTTTTGTGCAGTTGATTTAATAATAGTTTATTCGCAAAAAAACCATCCCTATAATTGGGATGGTTTTTTAATATAAATTTGAAATTTAATTTATTTAGAAAGCGTATACAACCGCTAAAGAAAATTGAGAAGCAGATTCTGTAGCAGTTCCATTTTCCTTTAAGAATTGAGCAGCAGAACCATTATCCAATCTTATTTCAGGAATAAAAGTTAAACCACCAGCTTTTAAATTACCCGATAAAGTAAATGCAGTAACAGATTTATCAGGTGCAACGCCCGATAATGTTAAACCATTTGCCCCACCTTTTGATTTGAAATATTCTCCTCTTAACCCTAAACTAAAATTAGAAGTTATACCTTCTTGAAGATACAATGCACCACCAGAATAACCCCCGTCTGCATCCTTTGATCTACTAAAATCAGCTAAGTTTAAACCTACTTTAAATTTTTCGGTAACTTGGTAACCAGTGGTTAAGTCTAAAACTGTTCCGTAAGTTCCATAAGCGTCTTCTCCTGTTAATAAATTCAGGTAAGCAGACCATCCTTCTACGGGAGCAACCATTAACTGTGCTCCAAAATTAGATACTCCATTTGTTGCCGTGTAAGAATTCCAGCCATTAAATAATCCTGCCATTAAGCTTACCTTATCAGAAAAAGCATAAGTTGCTTTAACTCCTGCATTTTGGAATGGGCCATTAGTAAAAAGGTAGGAAGTTGAATAATTATAATTGCCTACCGGCGATATTACTTCATATCCTACAAATGTTCCCATGTATCCTGCTGTCATGCTAAATTTATCGGTAAAGGCATAACTAGCATATAAATTTTGGATATGAAATGATTGGCCCGAAGTACCTGAGTTCGGGATGGATTGTCCTTCTCCTCTAGGCCCGAAAGAAACTTCGCCAACAAATGATGCTTTACCTGTTGTTTTCTTTAAAGCAACATCAATCATCCCTAAAGAAACAGAATTTTGATCTGTTGCAAAACTAGTTCCTATATTAGGTTTTTTAGCAAAATCATATTTATAGTAAGCAACTACAGATCCAGAAATTTGTAACGGTGTAGAAGTGCTATCAGTTTGTGCGCTTGCTGTAAATGCAAAAGCTACAGCTGAGGCAATCATCAATAATTGTTTTTTCATTTTTAATTTTTTAAAGTTATTGTTTAGTTAATATGTAAGAGATTGTTTTATTTAAAATTTAATTGATTAATGAATAAGAAATATAAATTTTACTTATTTTACATCGCTAAAATCAATAAATAATAAAATACAACAAAATATATTAGAATATTTTAATTATTTTTATAACTATTTTAATAAAATGTAATAAAATATAGCCAAATTTTAAAAAATTACAATTGTATAAGTATTATTTTATATTATCTTAAAAGGAAACTTTAATGACTTATTAATATTTTATATTTTATATGATAATTAATATAGATTTCAATTAACAAAACTCCTTTTTTAATGATTATT
>JACMNZ010000559.1 GCA_014378285.1 Pseudopedobacter sp. | reverse complement strand
GTAGTATCGCTAATAAGATCTAAATTTTGCCAATTAATTTTATAGCTAAGGTTTTGAGCTTGACTTATAAATGGGCTTACAAGAAAAGCTAGGGCTATTAAAAAAGATTTACTTCTATTTTTTAACATGTGATTTTTTAATATGTTTTAATTTCTAATAATATGCAATTTTGATGATTTAAAACGAGAGGTTATATTTTATATTTTATTAAAGTAAAATTCTAACAAAATGTTTACAATTGTGAAATATTCTATGATTTACCATTAAAATAATTAAGATTTCCGTAAAATTGCATTAATGAATAAAGCGAAGGATTTCTTATCCAAACTGGTATATAATAAGTTTTTGTGGCAATTGATTTTAGCTGTTTTCATGATTGGGATGGCTATCTTTTTTATCAAACAAGAGCATATTGAAGTATTTAAAATAAAAGACCAATTAGCAGACAGCCAGCCAGTTTACATTACTTTAGGAATTATTTTGACTGTTATTTACATCGCCGTTCAAGGCTTAATGTATATTTACAGTTTTAAAGCACTCCATAAACAAATTCCTTTTCTCTTAGCCATCAACCTTTTCTTAAAACGCAATTTTGTAAGCGTTTTCTTACCGGCTGGGGGTTTCTCATCTTTAGCTTTTTTTACAAAGGATATTGAAAATAAAGGAATAACAAAGTCTCAAATTCATTTAGCATCAACCATTTTTGGCTTTTGTAGCGTTTTATCGGTGGTTTTAGTGGCTATTCCAGTTTTGGGAATTGCGCTATTGTATACAAAATTAGGTACTGCCGAACTTTTAGGTTTTATATTTCTATTGATATTGACCGGTTTTTTCATTTTTCTGATTTACTCTATTTCTGTAAAGGGATTAGCTTATAATTGGTTATCTAGAACTAAACCATCCCTAACAACTATAATGGATGAGATGTTAGAAGAGAAAATAAACAGGAAAAACTTTTATTTAACGCTAGCTACTTCTATTTTAATTGAGTTAATTGGTATTGCGCATTTATATATATGTATGCTAGCATTAGGTTTTGATGCAAGTTTACCAGCAGCCATCATCGGTTATATTGTAATGGTTATATTATTGATAGCATCTCCATTTTTAAGAGGTTTAGGTGCAATTGAAGTGTCATTAACCTTAGTATTGCAGCAATTTGGATTTCCTATTATAGCCGCAGCAACCATCACGTTGTTATTTAGATTTTTTGAGTTTTGGCTACCTCTATTTGCAGGAATTTTAAGTTTTATCACCAAAAAAGATAACATTTTATTGAGGATTTTACCCGCTTTTATAATTTTGATATTAGGGGTAGTAAATATTATCTCGGCAATAAGCCCAGCCATCCCAAGTAGATTAAGATTGATGAAAAACTTAATCCCAGAGGATATAATGGTCACGTCCAATTCTTTGATATTAATTTTCGGACTTATTTTGGTCATTATTAGTGTGTTTTTATTGCAAGGTTCAAAAAGAGCGTGGTATTTAGCGGTTTCACTTACTTTATTTTCTGTAGTTGGTCATTTATTAAAAGCAGCAGATTTTGAGGAAGCCATACTAGCATTTGTTGCTGCCGCTATCTTAATTTACACCAAAGGTTCTTACAAACTAAAACCTCATCCAAAATTAGCTCACTTTAACATTACGATATTTTTATACGCCATTATAGCTTTTATAGCTTATGGAGTTTTAGGATTCTATTTTATTGATAAACGCCATTTTGGAATAGATTTTGAACTTTGGGACGCGTTTAAGGCCGTCTTAAAATTATTCTTTTTATTTGATGATCAATCAGTAACTCCGCTAACCAAATTTGGTTCACGCTTTGTAATTTCTATCTACTTTGCGGGTGGGAGTATGATTTTATTTTTTATTTACAGCCTACTTAAGCCCTATTTTTCTAAACCTTACAATTCTCCAGAAGAATTTGAAAAAGCAAAAGAATTATT
>JACMNZ010000558.1 GCA_014378285.1 Pseudopedobacter sp. | reverse complement strand
GTAATATGACTTATATTCAAAATTGTTAATTAAAATCCTATCTGTAATCGTTAAATCATGAAAATAGATTTCTTCTCTGCTAAAAAATACGATATCGCATTTTTTGATGATGCCAACAAAACGACTGGTTTTGATATTTTTTACCATGAAACCCATCTTGGCCCACATAGTGTTAATATTATTGAGGATGCAAGTGCAGTTTGCGTATTTGTAAATGATAAATTAACTAGAGAGGTAATTAAGATATTAGCAAAAAAAGGAATTAAAATAATTGCTTTACGTTGCGCAGGATTCAATAATGTAGATCTTGATGCTGCTAAAGAATTTAATATTTCTGTTTGTAGGGTCCCATCTTATTCTCCAGAAGCAGTTGCAGAACATGCGGTTGCCATGCTGATGACTATCAATAGAAAAACACACAAGGCCTACAACAGAGTTCGTGAGCAAAATTTCTCTTTGGATGGCTTGTTAGGATATAATCTGTTTGGCAAAACAGTAGGAGTAATTGGTACTGGAAAAATTGGTAAAGCATTTATTAATATTATGCTTGGATTTGGCTGTAAAATTTTGGCTTTTGATATTAGCCCAGATCTTGAGTTACAAGAAAAGAACATTAATTACGTGGCCATAGAAAAACTATTTCAAGAGTCTAACATCATATCTCTCCACTGTCCGCTAACAAAAGAAAACCATTATCTGATCAATAAAGTAAGTATTAATTTAATGCAGACTGGAATCACGCTGATTAATACAAGTCGTGGAGGATTATTAAATACTGCAGATGTGATTGAGGCTCTAAAAAGCAAAAAGATTAATGCCCTTTGTATTGATGTATATGAACAGGAAGAACATTTATTTTTTAAAGATCTTTCATTAGAGATTATTAATGATGATAAAATACAACGATTAATAAGTTTCCCTAACGTTCTTCTTACTGCCCATCAGGCATTTTTTACAAAAGAAGCTTTAGAAGAAATTGCCGAGACCACAATGGACAATATAGCTAGGCTCGATAAAAATACAATGCCTAAAGATGCTCCAACTATGTTAAGTTTTTAGTGATTTTTTCTGATTTGGGATATTTATAAGTTCTATTCTTTTTATTTATAATTATAAGTTCAAATAAAACAAATCGTAAAATTTTGAAAAAATTAAAGCGTGTAACAATATATGTTACACGCTTTGCAAAATAAAATCTTAAATTCTATGCTAAATCAAATCGTCCTAAATTCATCACCTTAACAAATGCAGCAATAAAATCTTTTACAAATTTTTCTTTAGCATCAACACAGCCATAAACTTCTGCTAAAGCCCTTAACTCTGAGTTTGAACCAAAAATTAAATCAACTCGACTGCCAATCCATTTTTTATCTCCCGATTTACGATTAACACCTTCAAATTCTTTTTGAGAATCTGAATTAGATTTCCAAGTAGTGTTCATATCCAAAAGATTAACGAAAAAATCATTAGTTAATGCTCCTTCATTGTTTGTGAATACTCCATGTTTAGAGCCATCAAAATTGATATTAATCATACGCAATCCACCTAGTAAAACAGTAAGTTCTGGTAAAGTCAAAGTCATTAATTGAGCTCTATCTATTAGCATTTCTTCTGCGGATGCCCTGTGTGAATCTTTTTTATAATTTCTAAAACCATCAGCAGATGGTTCTAATGCGGCAAATGAATGTAAATCTGTTTGTTTAGCTGTTGCATCTGTTCTTCCAGGAGTAAAAGGAACTTCCAATTGATGTCCAGCATTTTCTATAGCTTTCTCCAATCCCGCACTACCAGCTAGAATAATTAAATCTGCTGTAGAAACTTTTTTACCGCTTGCTTCAAAATTATTTTTTATTCCTTCTAATTTTGATAAAACTTTAGACAGTTGTTTTGGATTATTTACTTCCCAATCTTTTTGAGGAGCTAATCGTAGTCTTCCACCATTTGATCCTCCACGTTTATCAGAATTACGAAAAGTTGATGCAGATGCCCATGCTGTAGAAACCATCTCTGAAACTGATAATCCAGATTCTAAGATTGATTTTTTTAATGATTTTATATCTTCATAATTAACCAATTGATGATCTAACGCTGGAACTGGATCTTGCCACAGTAATTCTACTTTTGGTACTTCTGGGCCTAAATAACGTTCAAGCGGACCCATATCTCTATGCGTTAATTTATACCAAGCTTCAGAAAATACTTGTGCAAATTCTTTGGGATTTTCGTAAAAGCGTCTAGAAATAGATTCGTAAATTGGGTCAACCTTCAGCGCTATATCAGTAGTTAACATAAAAGGAGCATGTTTTATATTTACGTCATGTGCATCTGGTACTGTGCCTTCTCCACCGCCATTTTTTGGTTTCCACTGGTGCGCACCGGCTGGGCTTTTTGTTAATTCCCAGTCATATTCAAATAGATTTGTGAAATAATCATGACTCCATTTTGCAGGAGTGGTAGTCCAAGCTCCTTCTAAACCACTGGTAATTGTATATCCTGCATTACCTGTACCATAAGAGTTTTTCCAACCTAAACCTTGATTTTCAATACTTGCTGCGGCAGGTTCTTTTCCAATATATTTCCCTGGGTCTGCGGCACCATGTGTTTTACCAAAAGTGTGTCCACCGGCAATTAATGCAACAGTTTCTTCATCATTCATAGCCATACGGCCAAAAGTTTCTCTAATATCTATAGCAGACCTTAGCGGATTTGGCTCTCCATTTGGTCCTTCTGGGTTTACATAAATTAAGCCCATTTGCACAGCGGCTAAAGGATTTTCCAATTCTCTGTTACCAGTATATCTTTTATCGCCTAACCATTCTGCTTCTGAACCCCAATAAATATCTTGTTCTGGTTCCCAAATATCTTCCCTGCCGCCAGCAAAACCAAAAGTTTGAAATCCCATAGATTCTAAGGCGCAATTACCAGCTAAAACTATCAAATCTGCCCAAGATATTTTCTTACCGTATTTCTGTTTTATTGGCCAAAGCAATAACCTTGCTTTATCTAAATTGGCATTATCTGGCCAACTATTTAATGGCGCAAAACGCTGTGAACCAGAACTTGCCCCACCTCTGCCATCAGCAATACGATAAGTTCCTGCACTATGCCAAGCCATCCTTATCAAAAATGGACCATAATGACCATAATCTGCTGGCCACCAATCTTGCGAAGTGGTCATCATTTCAAATAAATCGTTTTTAACTGCAGCAAAATCTAAACTATTAAAAGCTTCTGTATAGTTAAAATTTTTATCCATAGGGTTTGACAACTCCGAATTTTGACGAAGAATATTAGTTTTCAATTGGTTAGGCCACCAATCTCTATTAGAAGTACCACTGCCGGCAACTCTACTTATAACGCCCCCACTAAATGGACATTTACTTCCATTTTCTGTGTTCATGTCTCCAACCTTTGCATCATGTGCAGGGCTAGAATGATTATT
>JACMNZ010000120.1 GCA_014378285.1 Pseudopedobacter sp. | reverse complement strand
GCTGTTTCTTCAAACATTAACCACTGCCCATTAATTTCATAACGCTTTGCAATAAAAGCCAACATTTCTTGTGCTGGCGGAAATGCCTCTAAATATTCTATAAAATTTGCAAATAGATAATAAACCTGTAAATCATAATCTTTTTGAGGAATTAGAACATCATCCAATTCAAAAATAAAAGCATTTTTATGGTTTGGGATATCTTGATATTTTAACATGACAAAGCAGCGTTTTTTATCCTTAAAATCTTCTCTTCATCATAATCTATCACATAAAATCCTAAAACATTTTTATCAAGTATTATTCTTTTTATCTCAGATTGTAAGTCGTTATCAAAATCTTCAAAAAAATCAATTTTCTGATCTTCTCTAATTAAAACAAACGATTTTTTTATTTCTGTTTTGAAAGTATATAATTGAATATTCTCGAAATTACTTTGGTTAAATAATTTCCCTATCTGTATAAAAGAAACAGATTTTATTTGATTCCAGATATTTGAAAAATTCTTAATGTTATCATCAATCGATATTAAACCGCCTTTACCATCAGCATTTCCTAAAGCAATATTTTGATTTGGATATCCTAATGAGAGTATTTTAGAAGATAATGATGAATAACTTTCCGCTTCTGCAGATGGATTATTAAAAATCACCTCATCAGTTGAAAGCATTATTTTTATATCAAATTCATCAAATAATATCTGTGATTTTTTTAAAGGTGCTAAATCTTCAAATCTTGTAGGATAAATATGAGTTATACAGTTATCTAAACTAAATTTTAAGATTTCATGTGCTAAAGAAACACTTTCAACTTTTGGAAAATCAACTGATAAATCCCCAAAAACAACTTCCAAATCCATTAACAAATAGGCTAATTTTCCACTTGCCTCAAATTGATGACTGGTTATTAAAACTTTCAATTTTAAAATATTAGTCCGTCTTTCATTGTAATTTTCCTATCGGCCATATTGGCTAAGTCTTCGTTATGGGTAACGATAATGAAAGTGTAGTTAAACTTATCCCTCAAATCAAAAAACAACTGATGTAATTCTTTGGCATGTTGCGAATCTAGATTTCCAGAAGGTTCATCCGCTAAAATTAATGCAGGTTTATTAATCAAAGCTCTTGCTACTGCAACTCGTTGTTGTTCTCCACCAGATAAAGCTGAAGGTTTATGATGCGCCCTATCTGTTAAACCTAAAATTTCCAATAGTTCTAAAGCCTTCTTTTCAGTTTCAACCTTAGACTTTTTTGCGATATACGCTGGAATGCAAATGTTTTCTAACGCAGTAAACTCTGGCAATAAATGATGGAATTGAAAAATGAAACCAATATTCACATTTCTAAAGTTGCTTAGATTTTTAGAGCTTAATGAAGAAACATCAATATCGTTAATACTAATTTCTCCTTTGTCTTGCTTATCTAAAGTACCTATTATATGAAGTAGAGTACTTTTACCAGCGCCTGATGCGCCAACAATACTTACAATTTCCCCTTTATCAACCGATAAATCAACACCCTTTAATATCTGTAAATCTCCGTAACTTTTGGTGATGTTTGTTGCTGTTAGCATATTCAAAATTAAGAAAAGGAATTAGATTAATCTATTTCGATAATACCACCTTCGCCATCATCACTAATAATTACATTCGCCATATCAACAAATAAACCATTTTCTACCACTCCTGGAATTGCGTTTATCATAATTGTCAACTCTTTAGGATTTCTGATCTCTTTAAATTTACAATCGGCAATATAATTCTGGTTGTCAGTGATAAAGAGT
>JACMNZ010000557.1 GCA_014378285.1 Pseudopedobacter sp. | reverse complement strand
GTTTTTGTTGGAGAGCAACCATCATTAATACAAGTTCCACTAATCCACCTTTTCTCTATAATGGCTACTTTTTTTCCGGCCTGAGCTAGCTTTTTAGCTAAAGGAACGCCAGCTTGACCAGCTCCAATGACTATGGCATCAAATTTTTTCATGATTGTTCTACTTTCACGCCTTTCCAAAAAGCAACATAATTTTTAATTTCTTTTGCCGCGTCTTTTGGCTCGGGATAATACCAAGCCGCATCTTTATTTTGTTGTCCATCAACTTCTAAACTATAATATGATGCTGCACCTTTCCATGGGCAGGTTGAATGCGTCTCAGAAGATTTAAAGAATTCCTTTTTAATGTCGGATGACGGAAAATAATGGTTATTTTCAATTACTATAGTGTTTTTACTTTCGGCAATGATTTGTCCGTTCCATGTTGCTTTCATAATTTTTTTAATTAGTCTATGTAAATTCTAACAACTTACGTACCATTTTGATTTAAAACAAAATTCTTTAATAAAGGGTTTAGATATCGATAAATAATGAGTTTATATCCAATAGCCCCGCAACAAAATTTACTGCCCTTAGATGGGGAAGTTTATTATTATGCTGTTATTTACGATGGCTTAGAATTAAAAAAATTCTACAGTTATTTATTAAATGAAATCCCCTGGGAAAATGATGAGGTTTTAATTTTCGGAAAACGAATAGTTACGAAAAGAAAAGTAGCCTGGTTTGCAAAGTATGGAATTTCTTATACCTATTCCAACAGTACCAAAAGCGGGTTAACTTTTACCAAAGAATTGTTAAGCTTAAAAACTAAAGTCGAAAAAATTACTGGAGAGCGCTATAATGCCTGTTTATTAAACCTTTATCACAATGGTGAAGAAGGAATGGGCTGGCATAGTGATGATGAGAAATCTATCGTTTCCGAAAGTAGTATTGCTTCCCTTAGTTTTGGAATAGGGCGTAAATTTAGTTTAAAACATAAAGTTACGGAACAAACAGTTTCTTTGAATTTAGAAAACGGAAGCTTACTGGAGATGAAGGGTTTAACGCAAAAGTTTTGGAAACATAGTTTGCCAAAAAGTAAGAAAGCAACACAAGCCAGAATCAACCTTACTTTTAGGAAGATGATAACTTCATAAAGTTTGTAACCTTCGTCAATCAATTCTCGTCTTCATTAAAACCCATTGATATGAACAGGTTAAATTTTGGAGTGCTCTTAATTGGATTAACCACTCTTATTTCGTTCTCATGCAGTAGCGGAAAGAAAGCTTTAGAAAAGGGTAATTATGACAAAGCGGTTTTCACTGCAATTAATCGTTTAAAAAGTAATCCTGATAAAGAAAAGGCTATTCAAATCCTAAAAAGGGGCTATGATTATGCTTTAGATCGTCATTTAAGCAAAATTGAAGATATTCGTTTAAGTGTCGATCCATTTAAGTGGGAAGCTATTATTAATCAATATCAAAACATAAATTCCTTAGCTAATGCTATTCAAGATTGTCCAGTTTGTATGGAAGCTGTTCCGAAACCAGAAAAATTTGTTGCCGAGTTAAGTGATGCGAAATACTTCGCTGCTGAAGCTAGATATTCTAATGCCCAAAAGTTATTTACTCAAAATAATAAGCAATCTGCAAGAAACGCTTATTACGACTTTGAAAAAGCTGAGCAATTATATCCTGATTATAAGGATACTAAAGCAATGATGGATAGTACTTATTGGGCTGGAGTAGTTAAAGTAGTGGTTGAACCGGTTGCGGTAAATTCAAAATTTTATAAGTTGAGTAATGAGTATTTTCAGGATAAAATTACTGAGTTTATGCAAAATTATGAACGAAGAAGCTTTGTGAAATTTTATTCTCCGCAAGAAGCTCAAAATAATAAAATTCAGATTGATCAAATATTAAGTTTAAATTTTGATGATTTCGTAGTAGGACAAACCTATGTTAAAGAAAGAATAGAAGACATAACGAGGGATAGTGTAAAGATAGGAGATACAAGACCACCCAATCCTAAGCCTATTTATGGTACTGTAAATGGAAAATTAACAACGTTTGAAAAGACAGTTACATCATCTGGGCTATTAGATTTTCAAATTAGAGATTACAATGGTAAAGTGGTCACTCACGAAAAAATGCCAGGAACTTATGTTTGGAGAGATACTTGGGCAACTTATCATGGAGACGACAGGGCTTTAACAAATCAAGATAAAAACTTGTTAAAAAGAAGAGAAAGTATTCCACCATACCCTCAGGATTTATTTTTAGAATTCACAAAACCTATTTTTAGTCAGCTTGTAGCTAAAGTGAATAACTTTTATTCTAAGTATTAAGCACTAAATTGTCATAAACAACTTGCCTCTGCTAAAAATTCAGAGGCATTTGTATTTTTGTAGCTTATGCAAGCCAAACTTTACCATCCTTTTCAGAAAATGCGTTTTGATAATGACCATTGTTTTTTGAGTGGAGAGAAAATAAATTCAGCAGAAACCTTATCGATTTTCGCGGATTGGCTGTCTGATACTTATCAGCTAGATGAGAAGCCTTTTAAGATGTTGGATGAAAGTTTTTTGACTTACGCCGATATCAAAATACCTTGTTCTTCTAACGTTAAAAACAATTTTGAAGTTTTAGAAAATCAAATTCAGCAAGCTTTTGAAAAAGGATTTGATGGAGTGAAAAATTTGGATGAAACCCTTCTTTTTCAATGGGTAGCGAAAATGGTTTATGGAATTATTTTAAAACAACTTCAAGCCGCCGTTAAACAACCAAATGCT
>JACMNZ010000556.1 GCA_014378285.1 Pseudopedobacter sp. | reverse complement strand
GAAAGGTTTTTTATGATTAGACAATTTTAGGAGTTTTAATATTAAATACCACATATAAATTATTCACAGTACTACAACAACAGTTCTAATACCAATGAAAAGATAAAAAACGAATGACAATTCAAAACCACCAATAATAATATAATAAATTTACTGAATGGAACAAAAAGCGAAATTAACGACAGAAAAATTAATAAAATAAGCTCAACTCTTTTTTGTAGAACAATCAAAGTTTCAACACAAAGAACTTTTTGGAGTTATTGACGGTAAAGCTGTTGGAACGCTAATTGAGCAGAAATTTCAAAAACATTTTGTTTTAAAGGTAAATTTATTTCTAATATAGATACTTATATAAACACGAAAGATGTTAACGGAGAATGCCCTTTTATATGGCTAAAAGGTTTAAAGCATGACTGCTGCAATCATAGAACTGGATAAAATTAATGGACATTATTTAAATGGTTTAGAGGAAGAAATAATATTAGAAGAAGGCTTAGTTTATGGTATCCTCAAAAGCTCAGACCTTAAAAACACGGTAATTAATCAGACAATAAAATTCACAGCTAGAATTATAAACACTTAGTTATCATTAAAACATAAAACCACAATACTCCATTCTTAAAACAAATAATTTTCCATACTAATTGATGACGTTTAATTTAATCCTATATTTGCGCCTTTTCATGGTATATTCCAAATTAATTTTTCTATGATATTGAATGTCAAAACTGCCCAAACAGCATAAATTTATTGATTTTTCAGACTACGGTCGTCCAATAGCAAGGGTTATCGCAAACGCATTAAAAAACACTAATCTCACTCCTATTCACGTAACTATTGGCTTTATCATTTCGGGCCTGTTTGCTATTTATTTTATTATTAACGGTTATTATTGGCTAGCAGCATTCTTTTTAATTTTTAAATCTATTTTGGATGCAGCAGACGGCGAATTAGCTCGTTTAAAACAAAAACCATCTTATACGGGCCGCTATTTAGATTCTGTTGCAGACATCATTTTAAATGCTTTGTTTTTTATTTCTATATGGTTTATTAGTAACAATACCATTTGGATATGCCTTTTAGCATTTTTAGGCTTACAGTTACAAGGCACACTTTACAATTACTATTATGTTATTTTGAGAAATAAAGTGGATGGCGATACAACAAGTCGTGTTTTTGAAAACACAACACCAATAGCTTTAAAAGGCGAAGCGCAAAAGCATGTAAATATTCTTTTCGGTTTGTATAAATTACTGTATGGTGCTTTTGATAAAACCATTTATACCTTAGATAGCAATGCAGATTTAGGTAAAATATTACCTAATTGGTTAATGACAGGTATTTCTACTTTTGGTTTGGGTTTCCAACTACTGATCATAGCAATTATGCTTGTATTGGGTTTAAAAGGGTTTATTTTGCCTTTCTTTTTAATTTATACGTTAATGGTTTTTGTTTTTATTGGGATAAGAAAGCTTTTTTATTAAAGGAGGATTTAGAGAAACCCGAACCAATGAAATACAAAAGGATATTTTATTATGGATTTGATAAATTAAATAACTTTAATTTTCCTCTTCTTTCTTAGGAACAACAATTGGCGTTTTCATGGTTTTGGTTCTTTCTTCAGTATCATCTTGCTTAGCAGATTCCTCTTTTTTCCTTCCAAATGTTTTGCTGATAAATTCTTTAAAAGTATCGTACTCTTGTACGTAAACCAAACCTGCTCCGGCTATATTAACATCGCCGTTAAGATTAAAGAAATCTCTGTTAGACGGACGTTGAAAAATTTTACCTACAAAACTTCCATCTTTTCTAATGTCATAAGTTGCTTGTGCATCTATACTTGCATCCTTAAAAGAAGAATTGAAGAAATTGTTGTTAAAATAACTATTATCGTAATTGTTATTAATAAAACTTCCTGTAACCTTTAAACGATTTTTTAAAGCACTAAAGCCTAAACCAAACTCGTTTAAAGAGCGGATGTTAAAATCTAAATTTTTAAGCCCTAAAGATTGAGATACGATATTATTTAGCTTGCTAAAGCCTAATTCTAAACCAGAACCAATCAATGTTTGGTTGTCAATGCCAATGCCAGCACTAGAATTTCCGTTAAAACTATTACGCACCACTAAGTTTATTACTTGTTGGGCTTCGTTGTCTTTATCATCTAAATAGCTTTGTAACTCTGTTTTATAGCCAGAATTATTTGGGAAATTTAAACCAAAAGTGATTGTTGGGTTCAAGAGCGAACCTTTCAAAATCATTTCTGCCTCCGCTAAAACCCTTGTATTTCTACTTTCATCTGGCAATGTTCTTCCTGCTGCAGCATAAAGTGGCGCAATTGCAGCTCTGGTAGAATAAACGGCATTTAAATTAATTTCTGCATCAGAGGGATTGCCCGTCCATCTGATGGTTCCACCCTTGCTGATATCAAAAGTTTTATTGATGATATTGTTTGCGGTAAAATCAAACTGACCTTGGTTGATGATGTAATCTCCCTTCATCTCAAAATCGCCAAGGCTGGTAATTTTTAGATTTAATTGTGCATTTCCAACACCTGTTAAATTTCCAACCTCGGTTAAGATATTTGCTTTAGAACCTTCATCAACTGTCAAATCAAACGCCATGGTTAAGCCTTTAAAATAGTTCTCTTGATCTTTGTTGTTGAGGGTAGAATCTTTGGCTACATAAATTACAAAATCATTAGAGCTAACAGTAGCTGCGCCGTTTAACGGAATCGTGAACTCTGTTCCTTGCTCGGTTTTAGCTTTAATATTAATCCTCATTGCATCTGTTGGGCCCATAAAACTAAATTTGCCAGTTCCGTAAGCTATGCCGTAATAAATCGGATTCTCTTTGGCCGTGGTATTTAAAGCCATAAAATTATTCGCTTCTATATCGATACGGATATCAGGATTACTAGGATTAGTCATGTCAACAGTTCCGTTTGCGGTTGCTTTATTGCTTCTGATATCCACCAAGTCAAGGTTTTCAATTTTAATTATGCTATTATCTACAGTTACTTTATCGTTTAAGGTGTAGGCGGTATTTAAATAATTTACGGTTAAACCGGAGTTGATAAAAGTTAGATCGCCGTTAATTTGCGGGTTACTAAACTTACCCGTCAACTTTAAATCAGATGAGACTTGACCTTTTAAACGAGACACCAAATTATTTACAAAAGGCTCTATAATTACCAATTCTGTCTTATCTAAAACTAGATCGAGATTTAAGTTATTGGTTTCACTTTTGATATCGATATCACCTTTAATGTCCATAGTTTTACTATCATCTTTAAAAATGGTGGCATCAACATCAACTTTGTTATTTTGGTTATCATAAACTGTAGCTAATTTTAAATTGCCAACAGCTGTTTTATTGTATTTTAAAGAATCTATGGTAATGTCAGATTGTATGTTTGGTGTTCCTAAGATAGAAGAAAGATGTGCCTCACCATTCATAGTACCATTTAAATTTACACCAAAGCCTTTAGTCAGTTGACTCAAGGATACCATTTTTAAATCTTTAATGACTACTTCTAATTTATCAGTAGGATTTTTAGAGATCGAACCATTAACAGCAATCAATTGTTTATCGCTGCTTAGCTCAAAATTGTCGATAATCGTTCTATTATCCTCAAATTTAATGCGCACTTTATCCTGTATTTTCCAAACCTGATTATCAATAATTACATCAGAAGGCAGCAAGCTTATTTTGGCTAAAGTATCCGTACCAAATTCTACTAAACCGTATAAATCAAGTTGATTAACTGCATCCTTATCGGATAGTTTTACGTTGAAACTTAAACTATCATTCTTCAGTGTGTTTTGGATAATCACGTTTTGAACGTATAAACCACCTTTAGAAATCTCGATTTTATCCATAGAGATAATTGCTTCTAAAGATTTATTATTGGCGGTTTGATCTAAAATTACATTATTGAAAGTAGTACCGTTGTAGGTTATGGTTTTAATAAATCCGTTTAAGCTAACAGAATCTTTAGCAGAGTTAAACCTGCCGTTAAACGCACCTCTTTCAGGGATTTTTAATTCGGGGATAAATAGACTAGATATATAATCAAAGTTTTTTAAATCTACTTTGAACTCAAAATTTTGATTATTTGTGTCAAAAACTTTTCCTCTGTAAGAAGGGATATAATTTTTTAGGATTTTCTTAAACGATGATGGTAAAGTACCCAAATCATATTCGCCTGTTATACTTGCATCCCCAATATCAGAAGTTAGGGCCAAAATTCTATCTTTTCCAATTCCTTTAGCCATTAAATAAACAGAATCTATAACAACAGATTTTTCTGTATTGGTAAATCTAATATCGTTAATAGTAAAATCACCTTGAATATTTTCTAGGCTGTTACCACTAAAATCAGTGTTTATTTTAGCATCTACTTGTATGGTATCTTTGCTAAAATTTAATACATGAAGATTGGCTTTTTGGATATCAGCCACAAAATTAAACTCAGGTAATTTTGGGTTTAAATTAGCTTTACCATTAAAGTTGAGTTTGATGTTTTTATCATCAACAGATAATTTCCCATCAAAAACCTGTCTATTTATATTGCCATCAACTTTTATATTATGGTATCTATAGTTGTTGTAATCAAGATAAGTAACATTAGCTTTAAGCTTTTCATACAAATTATCCACTTTAAAGCCCCGCCCATTTACGTTGGCAACAAAAGATGTTCGGTTGATGCTTGGTTCATCAATTAAATCGCCTAAATTAAAATCAATAGCTTGTATTTT
>JACMNZ010000119.1 GCA_014378285.1 Pseudopedobacter sp. | reverse complement strand
TGATCGATATCCCCATTAATGATTTGTAGATCAGTGATTTTTCCTGACCTTTCCATACCAGCCATTTGTTGCATACTTAGTTCGGGTATATTTGTGTGTGTGTGGGATGGGAATTTAAGAAAGCAGTTAGCTGTCCTATTTCCACTGTTTGCGCATCAATAATCATTTGAGCGGTTTTTTTCATTTGCGCATCATCACCGCTTTTCAATTCTTCATTAGACATTTCGATAGCGCCTTGGTGATGCATTTTCATCATCATGGCAAAATCATTGTCAGGATCATTTGTTTTTTGCATTGCCCCCATCTTGTCCAACAAACCATGCATGATAGACATCATTTGATTTTTGTCGTGTTCTTGGATTGTGATCTGGTTATCATCATCTTTACTACATGCCTGGGCGAAAATCATTATTGTGACAAGTGAGATCATTCTTAATATTTTTTTCATGATTAAAAGTATCAATAGGTGATTACATTTCTTTTACAAAGACCTGACCAGAAAATTAAATTTTTTAGTGCTCATCATGAGGTTTCCGGTATTGCTTGTCATTTATTTTTGCACCTGTTTCCTCTTCCCCTAAACAGATGGCTTTTTCAATGCCCTCCTTGATCTCCCGGTACATTCAGAAACCACGGATTTTGCACAATTTCACTTTTATACCTAAATAGTTACCACTCTTTTAACTATCAAGACAAAAAGTCACTGAAAACTAATAAGTTGTGGCAATTTTTCAGTTTTAGAATTTTGATTTTAAGCTGGTTGTATTTTTGATGATAAGATAGGGAGGAAAAAAATTATGAACTTTAATAATTTCACTATAAAAGCACAAGAAGCTGTTCAAAAAGCTTCGGAAATTGCTACTGGTTTTCAGCAACAAGCTATAGAAAATGCGCATATTTTAAAAGCATTATTATCTGTTGATGAGAATGTTGTAGGTTATATCTTAAAAAAATTAAACGTTAATATCAATCGTCTTAATCAATCTTTAGATGAATTGATTGCGAGCTATCCAAAAGTTAGCGGTAGCAATGTTTATTTGTCTAATGCGGCAAATTCTACCATACAAAAGGCACAATCTTATTTAAAAGAATTTAAAGACGAATTTGTATCTGTAGAACATCTTCTATTGGCAAATTTAAGCGCAGGGGATAAAACTGCTTCACTTTTAAAAGACCAAGGCGTTACAGAAAAAGATTTGAAAAAAGCCATTGCAGCTTTACGTGGCGATGCAAAAGTTACCGATCAAAATGCAGAGGCTTCTTATCAAGCTTTAAATAAATATGCCCGTAACTTAAATGAATATGCCGAATCTGGCAAATTAGATCCAGTTATTGGTCGTGATGAAGAAATTCGTAGGGTAATTCAAATTCTCTCCCGTCGTACAAAAAATAACCCGATTTTAATTGGCGAGCCGGGAGTTGGTAAAACTGCCATTGCAGAAGGTATTGCATTTAGAATTATTAAGGGTGATATACCAGAAAATCTAAAATCGAAAGTGGTTTATTCTTTGGATATGGGCGCATTGATTGCTGGAGCAAAATATAAAGGAGAATTTGAAGAACGTTTAAAAGCGGTAATTAAAGAGGTAAGCGATAGCGACGGAGAAACCATTTTATTTATCGATGAAATACATACTTTGGTTGGTGCTGGTGGCGGCGAAGGCGCAATGGATGCTGCAAATATCTTAAAACCAGCTTTGGCCCGTGGCGAATTAAGAGCTATCGGCGCAACAACTTTAAATGAATATCAAAAATATTTAGAGAAGGATAAAGCGCTAGAACGTCGTTTCCAAAAAGTTATAGTTGAAGAACCCGACACCGCTGATGCGATTTCAATTTTACGGGGATTAAAAGAACGTTACGAAACTCACCATAAGGTAAGAATAAAGGACGAAGCGATTATTTCTGCAGTAGAATTATCTCAACGTTACATTTCTGATCGTTTTTTACCAGATAAAGCCATTGATTTAATGGATGAAGCTGCATCAAAGTTGCGGATGGAAATGGATTCTGTTCCTGAGGTGGTTGATGAGTTGGATAGAAAGATTATGCAACTAGAAATTGAGCGTGAAGCGATTAAAAGAGAAAAAGACGTACGCAAGGTTAATGATCTTTCTAAAGAAATTGCCGATTTAAGTGCTGAAAGAGATGAATTGAAAGCAAAATGGCAAGGTGAAAAAGATTTGGTTGATGCTGTTAACACTAAAATTGAGTCTATAGAAGATTTAAAATTAGAGGCAGAACAAGCTGAAAGAGCGGGAGATTATGGCAAAGTTGCAGAAATCCGTTATGGAAGGATTAAAGAAACCCAAGCAGAAGTTGATAAGCTAAAGAAAGAATTGGAAAGCAAAACTTCTGATAGCAGAATGCTGAAAGAGGAAGTAACTTCTGAAGATATTGCAGGCGTTGTAGCCCGTTGGACAGGTATTCCTGTTAACAAATTGGTGGCAAGCGAGCGAGAAAAATTATTGTATTTAGAAGATGAGTTGCATAAAAGAGTTGCTGGTCAATCTGAAGCTATTGAAGCGATATCAGATGCAATCCGAAGATCTAGGGCTGGTTTAAGTGATCAAAAAAAGCCGATTGGTTCATTCATTTTCTTGGGAACTACTGGGGTTGGTAAAACAGAATTAGCCAAGGCTTTAGCCGAGTTCTTGTTTAATGATGAACACAGCATGATTAGAATTGATATGAGTGAATATCAAGAACGTCATGCGGTAAGTAGGTTAATTGGTGCGCCTCCGGGATATGTTGGTTATGATGAAGGCGGACAATTAACGGAAGCGGTACGTAGAAAACCATATTCTGTGATTTTATTTGATGAGATTGAAAAAGCGCATCCAGATGTATTCAATATTTTGTTACAAGTTTTGGATGATGGACATTTAACCGATAATAAAGGAAGAATGGTAAACTTTAAAAATACCATCATTATTATGACTTCTAATATTGGGTCTCATCTAATACAAGAGAATTTTAGTGTGATGGTGGATGAAAATAGGGATGAGGTTATCGCCAAAACCAAAAATGAGGTTTTTGAATTATTGAAAAAGACAATTCGTCCTGAGTTTTTAAATAGGATTGATGAAATTATCATGTTTACTCCCTTAAATAGAGAAGAAATTAGGGATATTGTAAAACTGCAGTTTGTGGGTGTTCAAAAATCTTTAGCCGAAATGGGAATAACCATAAATGCTTCTGAAGAAGCTTTAGATTGGTTGGCAGAATTGGGTTACGACCCTCAATTTGGAGCAAGGCCATTAAAAAGAGTAATCCAAAAAAGGATTTTGAACGAACTATCTAAACA
Source organism: Pseudopedobacter sp. (assembly GCA_014378285.1). GTDB lineage: Bacteria > Bacteroidota > Bacteroidia > Sphingobacteriales > Sphingobacteriaceae > Pseudopedobacter. The sequence goes on along the minus strand of JACMNZ010000119.1, from coordinate 1,020 downwards.
AATTTTAGCAGGAACGGTTAACCGTGATAGTAAAATAAAACTGGATATGTTTGACCATAACTTTGTTTTTATGAATGAAGGAAAGTAACAATAATTTTAAAAATAAAAAACCTCGTTTGCATTTTGGAAACGAGGTTTTTTATTTTAAGGATAAAGATCATTTCTTATCCAAAACCATTTTATAATGCTGTATACTAGCCTCTTCAAACATTTCGCCTACCGCTTTAAAATTAGCTAATTGATATAAAGGCATTGCCGTTACTTGAGCATGAAGATAAACATAATCGGCATTTTGGGGTAAATCGGCGATTAGAGTGGCTATCATTTTACTTGCAATTCCTTTTCCTCTAAATTGGGGCAAAACTGCAAATCGTTCTAATTTGTATCCTTTTTCTGTTTCTCGCCACCGGCAAGCACCTGCTGGTTCTTTATTAAATTTTGCCAAAAAATGAGTAGAAACATCTTCGTTTTCCCACTCCAACTCAGCCGGACAGTTTTGCTCTTCAACAAAAACTGTGGTTCTAATTTGATAAACTTTCTTTAACTCTTCTTCCGAAGAAACTTTAATAATATCGATTTTATCCATTATCAAAAATAAAAATGATTGTGGAATTATTGAGTAACAAATAAATAATTTTAACTTAATTCTTGATAAGCTGCGTCTAAACTTCTAGAAATTCCATCACCTTTCCATTCTTCGGCACCAGGAATAAATGTAGCTTTCATAATTTCTTCTTTAGATTTTCCAGCTTTAATTTCTCCACTTATGTAATCCAATAACCTTTTTAAATAATTCTGAAATGCTTTTAAATCAGCTATAGTTCCTACAATTTTTTCAGGATCTAAAGCATGACCGAAAACATAAGTAGTATCACTTTTAAAAGTTGACATTGCTTTATCTAGAACTTTTATCCAGCTTTTGATATCCGCCCCAGACGTTTTATCAATATATGGAAAACGACGGTTAAAAACTAAATCGCCCATGTGAACTACTTTATGATCTGGAAAATATATCATGGC
>JACMNZ010000555.1 GCA_014378285.1 Pseudopedobacter sp. | reverse complement strand
TTAGTGAACGCTTTAAAAATATCATTTCCTAATACAAATACCATCAGCGTAGCTAAAAGAACAAAACCAACTACTTGTGCCCTTTCCATAAATTTATCGCTTAGTGGCTTGCCTTTTATCATTTCGATCAATAAGAATACAGCATGTCCACCATCCAATGCGGGAATAGGTAATAAATTCATCAGCGCAAGAGCCATTGAAAGTAAACCAGTAATGCTCCAAAATCTAATCCAATCCCAAGTGCCTCCGTATAATTTACGGGCAATTTCTACAGGACCAGAAAATGCTTTTGTTGCCTTAACTTCTCCTTTAACAACTTTTCCTAATCCTTTTGCATTATCAGTTAAAGAACCCCAAGCTTTTGAAGCACCTGCTGGTAATGCTGCAAAAAAACCAAATTTTGCTGTTTCTGACTTAAAATCTCCTAAATCAAAGTAAAACCCTAATGTACCCTCAGAAGAAGCTTTTATAGGGACAGTCAGACTGTCGTTGTTTCGTAGATAAGTAATTTGTAGAGTCTTGTTTTTATTCTTGTTCAAGATATCCCTCAGCTCATCACTAAATTGAGCATTTTGTCCGTTTACAGCGATGATGATATCGCCCTTTTTCAAGCCAGCTTTATCTGCTGCACTTCCTAAACTAATTTCTCCAATTTTAGATTTATACCGTGGAGAAACAAATTCTTTAATACCATAATCTGAAAGGGAGTTTAATATGTTTGCAGGAATGGCAATATTTTGTGTTTGTCCGTCTCTTAAAATCGTTAGGTTGGAATTACCCATTAACACATCAGAACTATTAATTTCATCAAAGCGAACTACTTCCTTACCATTAATTTCGGTAACTTTATCTCCCGCTTTTAATCCAATTTGTTGCCCTACAATTCCAGGGGAAATACCGTATTGCAATTGCTGATTAGGCAAATAAGTTTCTCCATATTTGAAAGTCAGCATCCAAAAAATAAAAATACCCAAGATTACATTTACCGTTACTCCGGCCAACATCACAATTAACCTCTGCCAGGCTGGTTTTGACCTAAATTCCCAAGGTTGAATCGGCTGCGCCATTGCTTCTGTATCCATAGATTCATCTATCATACCTGCAATTTTAACATAGCCGCCCAAAGGCAACCAACCAATTCCGTATTCTACATCCTTATATTTTATGCTGAAAAGTTTAAACCCCCATGCATCAAAAAACAGGTAAAACTTCTCTACTTTAATTCCAAAAGCCCTAGCAGCTAAAAAATGACCTAGCTCATGTAGCACTATCAAAATTGAAAGCCCTAAAATTAGTTGGGCAATCATCACTAATACATCCATTTAAATTTTTTTTGTTTGATTGTTATATTAAATATTTGTTACTAATTGTTTCGCAAAAATGCGGGTTTGTTTATCCGATTCAAAATAGTCTTCTAAAGAAGGTTCTTTGATAAAGTCAAGTTTTGCCATACAGGTTTCTATTACTTCGCTCATCTGTAAAAATCCAATCTGCTCGTTCAAAAATTCAGCCACCACCACTTCATTTGCCGCATTGACAATACACGGCATATTGCCTGCTTTTTCTAAAGCATCAAATGCCAAAGCCAGATTTCTGAATGTCTTCGTGTCAGCCTGTTCAAAAGTTAACGCAGGATAATCTAAAAAGTTAAATCTTTTAAAATCGTTTTTTAAACGATTTGGATAGGCTAATGCATATTGAATAGGCAATTTCATGTCTGGCAAACCCATTTGTGCCTTCATAGAGCCATCCTCGAATTGAACGATAGAATGTATGATAGATTGCGGATGAACAATGACATCAATTTGTTTGACATCCAGATTAAAAAGCCATTTCGCTTCTATTACTTCTAAACCTTTATTCATCAAGGTTGAAGAGTCTATCGTAATTTTAGCTCCCATTACCCAATTTGGGTGTTTTAGAGCTTGATGTTTGGTTACTTCTGAAAGAAACTTAATATTTTTCCCTCTAAATGGACCGCCAGAAGCGGTTAAATATATTTTCTCTATAACATCTAACTCGCCGGTAAGGCATTGAAAAATAGCCGAATGTTCAGAATCTACAGGTAAAATATTAACGTGATGTTGTTTTGCTAAATCCGTAATTAGCTCGCCAGCAACCACTAAAGTTTCTTTATTTGCCAACGCAATGTGTTTACCTGCCTTAATGGCAGCAATTGTTGGTTTTAAACCCGCAAAACCAACTAATGCAGTTAAAACGATTTCAATCTCTGGCAAAGCTACTACTTCACAAAGAGATGCCATACCCGATTTAGCTTCAATTGAAGTGTTTTTTAACGCTTCTTTTAAGATTTGATATTTATTTTCATCTCCAATAACAGCAACCTTAGGTTTAAATTTCAAAGCTTGCTCAATTAATAAATCTACGTTTGATTGTGCGGTTAAAACTGAAGCATAAAATAGAGCTGGGTTAGCTTCAATAACTTCTAAAGCTTGTGTTCCGATGCTACCAGTTGAACCTAAAATAGCGATGTTTTTTATTTGTTGAGGCAAGTGAATTCTAGTTTATAATGTATTTTTCTAATTTATCAGCTAACATACGATCGTTGGCTAAGCGTGGGACTTTATTTTGTCCACCTAATTTTCCTTCTGTTCTCATTAAATTAATGAAAGACCCAGATTTTAGAGGTCTGATGTTTAAAGGCTGTAAAACCTTCCCTTCTATTAAGTCTTTGTAATATATATTTTTTTGTTGTAAAACCACATCAACATCTAATGCAAATTGCTTTAAATCTTTTGGAAATTGTAAAAATTCTACAAACCATTCGTGGTATGGTAATTCCCCTTTCGGGGGATTTACTTGCGGAGCCACAGTAAATTCAGTTATCTCTAAATTTTGTTCTTTTGCCGCAGTTAATAATGCATGCTCAACTTCTTCTCCAATTACATGTTCGCCGAATGCTGATATATAATGCTTTATGCGTCCGGTTACTAATAATTTATATGGATTTTTGGAAACAAACTTAACGGTATCGCCTAAAGAATAACCCCATAAGCCAGCCGAAGTACTTAATATAATTGCATAATTTTTATTCAATTCAATTTCTGATAAAGATAAACGGGTTGGTTTCTCATTAAAAAATTCATCCGTTGGCATAAACTCATAAAAAATACCAGCATTGGCTAAAAGCAATAGTGATTTATCTTTTTGACTATTCTGAAAAGCTATAAATCCTTCTGAAGCAGGATATGTTTCAATGCTATCAACTTTGAAACCTAAACTTTCCTCTAATCTTGCTCTGTATGGCTCATAATTAACCCCGCCGTAAACAAAAAGTTTAAAATTAGGGAAAACATCCTTTATTTTAGATTTCCCGGTTTTTGCCAATAGCCTATCAAAATACATTTGGCACCAAGGCGGAATTCCTGAAATTAGACGCATATCCTCGTTCCTGGTTTCATCTACAATGGCATCAACCTTAGTTTCCCAATCCTCGATACAATTAACTTCATAACTGGGTAATCTGTTTTTTTGAAGATAAACTGGGACATGATTAGCTACGATTCCGGATAATCTCCCAAAAGAAATCCCTGCTTTTTTCTCCATTATTGGGCTACCTTGAAGAAAAATTATCTTACCGTCCACAAAATCAGCTTTGCCAGTTTCATGGATGTAAGACATTAAAGCGTTTTTTGCCGCTTTAATATGCTGTGGCATTGATTCTTTAGAAATTGGAATATATTTAAGGCCTGATGTTGTTCCAGAAGTTTTGGCTAAATATTGAGGTTTGCCTGGCCATAAAACATCATTTTCTCCATTAACTATTTTATCGATATAAGGTTTTAAATCCTCATAATCATAAATAGGAACGTGTTTTTTAAAATCTTGATAGGTGTGAATCTCTGAAAAATGATGGGTTTTACCGAAAGAAGTTTGCTTTGCTTTTTTTACGAGATATTTAAGTGTTTTTTGTTGATATGCCACTGCATTTAATTTCCATTTGTCCATCTGTCGGACTGAATATGCAGCATATATCTTGCTAAAAAATGCTTTTAAACCCATTTTATAACCCTACTTTTTTCTCTTCTGGATGTTCGCTAATGTAGCTATTAACCAAGCGGCGATAAGTTACAATCAATATCACATTGGTAAAAGGATAAGTTACAATGATACCAATTCCCAAAGCCAAAAAGCCTAAAGCTATAAAACCTACAACCATTGCTAAAACCACCATAATTTTCATCAAATTATCTTGGGTTAAAGCCCTACTTTGTCTTAAAGATTCAAATCCAGTAGAATCGTCATCCACTATAAAACAAGGAAAAAACATAAAACGCATGGTAGCCAATAACAGTAATATAAAAGCAAACACAGCTAAAGATTCAAAGTATAAAGAGTTGCTTTTTATAATTTCTACAAAATCTGCAAATGAACCATTTTTTAAAAGTTTGGTATAAATAAGGGTAAAAGTTGCTACTATAACTCCTAATAATAAGGTAATACTTACAAAGCTGAGGATGTTTTTCCAGGATGGAATCACTTTCTTTACAGAAAAATCTTCCTCTTCTTCATCGATTAATCTGAAAATGAGTTTGTAAAAACCCAAGTTTGCCATACTATTAACTATCAAAAAAGCAAAAAAACCAACTGTACTTAAAATCACATTTTGAGAAGTTGCTAAGCCCATATATATAAATTGTACGATGGCAAGCGTGATAAAAGCGACTAAGGAATAGCCAATGATTAATAAAAAATTCTTTTTGGTAATTTCCCAAGAAGTTTCTAAAATATCTATAATCGAAAAAGAATTCTCCATTTTATAAAGCAAAAAAAGCTTTTATTTATTTTTCAAAATTAATTTTTTCCAAAAATCTTGCATAAAACCAAAGCCATACGCAGTGAGTTGGATGATTGCTGCAAAGATGCTTAAAAATGCAACTTTTAACGACTTATTTTTAGACCAAGCATCAAAAAATATCAACAATAAATAAATTACCAAAAACAAATTACAAATGGGTGCAATTTGCCAATTTAAAATATTGGCTATCAACGTAAAGATTAATCCTAAGGTAAATAGGACTGGAAAAAAATGAACAACTTTTAAAGTCTTTGGATAAAATGTGGTTATGTTAATCCTTGCTCTTCCAAAAAAGTGAAGCTGTTTCCAAAACTGCTTAAAACTTGTACGCCTTTTATGATAAACTTTTGCATCAGGTATTAGCCCAATTTTAAATCCTGCTTGATGAATTCTGATGGAATATTCAATATCCTCCCCTAACCTTGTAATAATAAACCCTCCAACTTTTTCCCAAACCTTGCGAGACAAACCCATATTAAAACTTCTTGGGTGAAATTGCCCTCCGGCATTGTTAGATTTTCCTCTAATTCCTCCGGTGGTAAAAACGGATGTCATGGCATAACTGATGGCTTTTTGAGTTGGTGTAAAAGAATGATGTGCATCATCTGGACCACCAAAAGCATC
>JACMNZ010000554.1 GCA_014378285.1 Pseudopedobacter sp. | reverse complement strand
GGTAAGCTTAGGAGATGGAAAATATAAATTAGATGATATGAAGATTAAAATTGATGGCGATGAAATCAAAATCAAAACTGATACATCTAAAATTAAAATAGATAATGATAGCTATAAGTCTAAAAGTGGTGATGAAAAAACAAAAGTCACCGATGATAAGATGAAAGTAAAAGACGAAACTGGTAAGGTAAAAATTACCGGTGACGGCACAAAAGTAAAACCAAATTATTAATCATTAAAAAATAAAAATATAGAACTCTTAGTAATAAGGGTTCTTTTTTTGCTTATAAAATTCTAAAAACCTCAAATAGTTAAGAATGACCGTAATTGGAGAATTAATAAAGAAAGCCATAAGTGTAACAGGCTTTATTACAGGAAATCCTGATGCAATAAAATCACAAAAGGAAGTACTTATAAATTTATTATCAAAGGCAAAATATACCGCATTTGGTAAAAAGTATCAATTTACAGATATATTGAAATCAGAAAATCCAATCCAAAAATTTCAGGAAATAGTTCCCACTCATGATTATGATAAAATGAACGATGAATGGTGGCATTATCTTTTAGAAGGACATCAAAATGTGACTTGGCCAGGCGGGCAAAATTATTTTGCGCTTAGCAGTGGCACAACAAGTAATAGTAAACACATTCCGGTTACGGATGATATGTTAGACTCTATCAGAAAATCTGGTATTCAACAAATCATGAGCCTTAAAAACTTTGATTTACCCGGAGATTTTTTCGAAAAGCAGATTTTAATGTTAGGTAGCAGTACAGATTTAATTGAAAAAGAAGATCATTTAGAAGGCGAAATTTCTGGAATTTCTGCAAGTAACATCCCAATTTGGTTTAAAGGGTTTTACAAACCTGATGAAGAAATTGCAGCCATTAAGGACTGGGACGAAAAAGTTTCTAGAATTGCAGAAGAAGCTCCAAACTGGGATATTGGTAGTCTTTCTGGAATACCGAGTTGGGTACAATTAATGTTGGAGGCCGTAATCAAACATCATAACCTAAATAATATTCATGAAATTTGGCCAAATTTACAGGTTTACACTTCTGGCGGTGTAGCTTTTGATCCTTACAAACAAAGTTTTGAAAAGCTATTAGCACATCCTATTATTTATATCGATACCTATTTAGCTTCCGAAGGATTTTTAGCCATTCAACGCAGACCTAATGTCTCTTCTATGGCATTGATTATTGATAACGGAATATTTTTCGAGTTTGTGTCTTTTGAGGAGGAAAACATCGATGATAAAGGAGCTGTAAAAAAAGATGTTAAGGTTTTGGCTTTCGCCGATACTATTGAAAATGTAGAATATGTTTTATTAATTTCTACCGCTGCTGGTGCTTGGCGCTACATGATTGGCGATACGGTTACGATTACAAATAAGGAGCTTGCAGAAATTAAAATTACCGGCCGAACAAAACATTATTTAAATGTGGTTGGATCACAACTTTCTGTACACCAGATGAATAACGCTTTAGAACAGTTGGGAAAAGATTTTAATTTGTGTATAAAAGAGTTTGTTGTCTCTGCCATTCATAATCAAAATGAAGATTATATCCATAAATGGTTATTGGGAATAGCTGGCGATTTTAAACATATCGATAAAGAAAATTTAGCTAGAGAAATAGATTGTTTTTTAAAAATCAATAATAAAAATTATGCTGTAGCCCGTACAAAAGCGCTCAAAGCCATAGAAGTTGAATTATTTAGTGTTGATAAATTTTATAGATGGAGCCAAGAAAAAAAGAACCTCGGCGGACAAGCAAAAATTCCTAGAGTTTTAAAAGAAGAAGAGTTTTTAGAGGTGGAAAATTCTCTAAAGACCTTTTAGAACTGTATAACCATTATAAAAAGGATATAATAAACGTTAATGGTTAATCTCTAATTTCAATTTAGCTTCCTCTAACTTTTTAATTTGCTCAACTATATCATCAGGAGAAAGATACAATCTAGAGATTCTTTTTTTATACGCTTCTGGAAGGTCTGAATTATCTAATATATATCTTTTTGTATCTAAAATATAGGCTCCTAATCCGTGTTTTAAGGCATAAGTATCAGCAATTACTTCTGCCTTTTTTAAACTGTTTTCAAAGAATAGGTAACCTAAACCAAAAGCAATTATCCCGAACGTACTTTTGCTCTCATAATCCATAATATGTCCCAATTCGTGTCCAATCCATCCAATCATAATACTATCAGGCAATTGGTGAATAGGAGTTGCTGTATGGGTTAATTTAAACATAGATGAAATATTTACCTGATAAGCCCTACAATCTTTCCCTCCCAATAAACTTCCTATAACAGGTTGCGCTTGCATTATAGATTTTTTGATATTCTTTTTAAAAACAAAAGCAATGGGGGTATCCTTTAATTCGGGGTAATGGGATAAAGCCACTAAAATACTGTGTTCAATTATTTTAGGGATTTTTTTGTTGTGTTTAAAATCTTCTAGATTAATTTTATGGATATTTTTTAAAGGATTAGGATTTGATAAAATCATTAAACTTAATATAGTAGAAATAAATACTGAAGCCATAATTTATGATGCCCTTATCTTATAACCATGATTCATGCCATTAAAAACTAAAAAATCAAAATTTTAAAATTGAATTTTAATTAATACATAATTAAAAAATAAAACTGGCAATAAAATTGCAATATCAATATCATGGAAGAGCAAAAAAAAGATCATCTAGAAAGAAAATCTCCAGAAGGAGTAGAAGAAGACTATAATAAACATAAAGAACATAATCCTGCGCCTGCAGAACAAGCCATAACAGAAAAAAACGATAAGCCTGCTGGTTTAAACATTACTTGGATATTACTAATCTGTGTGGTTTTACTGTTTATAGTATATTTCTTTGTGAGAAATTATTAAATTTTTAATTCTCTCAAAAAGATTTTCCAATTAGGTCCTATTTGGTTATTAAACCAAAATAAAGGTTTCTCTTTTCCTTTTATTTGGTAAATACCAGATGACTTAACTAAATCAGATTTTAGCTTTTCGAAAATGCCTGCTTTTTCTGATCCACTAACTGTATTATTCTTTACCGAGCTATGTTTTAAATCTTCATTATAAACAATAATTTTTTTAGAATTGATAACAATATTATCCTCTAAGATTATTCCTGTTGGTGGCATTATTCTTTTACTGCTTTTCCCAGAGCCGATAACAATTGCTTCATTACAATCAACAATAATATTATTGGTAATTTTTGGATTTTTCACTTGCCAATACTCATTTAATTCTGGTTTTTCAAAAGCATTCATTACAGAAATAGCCGCCCTCAAATCTGTACCTTCTAAACCTTGTAAATAATTATTGTGCACATTTTGGTTTTCACCAATTATTCTGATACCACCTGTGTTTTTAACATGGTTACCTATAAAGTAATTATTTGAAACTTCAGAATTATTACCATGTCTAAAAGTAACCGTACCAATACACTCGTAAAATAAATTATTTGAAATAAGATTATGACCAGATTTTATGGATATAATTTCAGTTTCTCCATTACAACTATCAAAAACATTATTTTCAACTTTAGCATAAGAATCATACATGGACCAATCGCTAGTTCCAATTCTTATTATTTCTCCCCCATTAACACCTAAATCTGGCCTTGGACCAAAGTAGTTGTGGTCTATCTCAGAATAGTTGGGTTTTTCTGAAAGCCAAACCACCAATAACGTCCCTTGATGAGTTTTGCCTAAAAAAGCACAATGATCCACTCTGTTACGAATTCCATAAATAGAGACCCATTTGTAATCGAATGTTTTATCAGGATGATTATAGTTAATGATACTGGTATTTGTTAAACGGCAATAACTAGAGGTTTTTGTAAAAGTAATCACGGCATCTTTTTCAGAATAGCCATCGGCGAAAGCCAAACCATCTACTACCAAATATTCTCCATCAACCTTTAAAGTTGAGTTTCCTGAGGAAATAATTTCTCCCGGTTTTTCGGTAGTCAGAATAATTGGTTTATTTTCTGTTCCCTTTCCCTTCAAAACAATTTGCTGGTTTTTCCAATCGCCCATTTTTAGGATTACTTTATCTCCAGGCAAAAGTTTTAATGCC
>JACMNZ010000553.1 GCA_014378285.1 Pseudopedobacter sp. | reverse complement strand
GAAAGACCTAACAAACTTATTTTTAACATTAACTAATTCAGGATTAACTTTGAAAGGTTATTATGTAAAAAAATAAATTTCTCAAGCTTTATTAAGATTTAAAGATTGAGAATGATCACAATTTAAACATTTAATTACGTAATTTTAAAACTAAAACCCCCTATTATTCAATGAAAGGTAGTCACTTCAGGTTGTGTTATTTTAACCTTTAATAACTCCATGGATCAAATTACACTGGGAGATTATTTGCTTTTGCCATTTTATTTGCTTGCCATTTATTCGATTGCTTTCAAATTAAGAGACCGTTTATACCCAAAAAACCATCCGCTAAGAACCTATTTTATACCCGGTTTAACCGTCAAACTTTTTGGCGCAATATTTATAGGTTTAATCTATCAGTATTATTATCACGGGGGTGATACATTTGCATTTTTCGCCCATTGTCAAATTATTAATTCTTCTTTTTTTGACTCTCCAAGTACTTGGTTACGACTCATTACACATACTGCCGATTTTACAAATTTAAAAGATCAGTATTATATCAGTCAAATGTACTGGTATGATGATACATCCTCCTACACAGTTTCCTGTTTAGCCGCTTTCATCGGTATTTTTTGCTTTACCAAGTATTTAGTGATTGCCTCCTTATTTGGTGTTTTTGCTTTCTCCGGCTCATGGGTATTTTACCTTTGTTTTTTAAAACAATATCCAGCTTTAAAAAAGCAATTGTTTATAGCCATTTTATGCGTCCCTAGTTTGGTCATTTGGGGCTCAGGATTATTTAAAGATACAGTTTGTATGATCGGACTGGGTTGGCTTACCTTTACCATTTATAATTTATTTGAACTCCTGAAATTTAAATGGCGTTATCTGCTCATCATGATGATTTGTATGATTCTCATTTTCCTTATTAAATCATACATTCTAGTTTCTTTTCTGCCATTCATTATTCTCAAGACATTTTTATACCATAGAAAAAGAGTGAAGAATAATCCTTCCAATCGGTTTGCTTTCAATGCCTCCATATTTATGATTGTATTAATATCCATACTGTCATTAAATATGTTAAGAACATTATTATTGGCTTTTAGCGTAGAAAATGTAGTTAAAACCGTAGTTGTTCAAAAAGACTATCTTTTAAGAATTTCTTTAGAAGAGGGAGGTTCCGCATATAATTTAGGGGATTTTGAACCTACCCCGTCGGGGCTTCTAAAAAAAGTAGGCCCGGCTATCAATGTGGCCTTATTTCGTCCTTATTTTTGGGAGTCTGGAAGTATATTAATACTGTTCAATGCCATAGAAGCCAATTTATTGTTAATCTTTACTTTATATCTTCCTTTTAGGAAAAATATTCTTAAGATTTTCAAACAGATCTATAGGGATCCAAACTTAATTATGTGTTTAGGATTTAGTTTGCTCTTTGCTTTCTTTGTGGGAATATCCAGTTTTAATTTTGGATCTTTATCTAGGTATCGAATTCCATGTATACTTTTTTATGCAGTTTTTTTAGTTATCTTATATTATGATAAAAACGAGAAAAAAGTAGAACCCATTGTTAAAGAAGATTAGCTCACGATATCGTCCTCTGTGATTCCTCTTAAAAAAAAGACCACTTTTTTGATAAAATAATTATGGTTGATAATTGTATTATACAATTTAGGATAAGGGCGGGTCACTATTCTTTTAAAATTAATTTTTCCAGCAACTGCACTACTTTTATAGCTTTGATCGACTAAATGAAAAGAAAAATCATAATGCTCCCATTTTTGATTCTCATTAGTTTCCAGAATGGTGTGATGGGCAATTCCATCAATTCCATAAAAATCAGCTAACCTGGTTTCGTAACCTAATTGATGGATGAGTATGGCCGCCACCATGGCGCCTTCATCGCACCACAAACGCTTATGATTCTCCATTAAATGGCGGGGTGATGCATAGGGGTGAGTAATGATGCAACTATTTCTAATATAGTTATTAGAGACCCATTCATATACCTGATTTGGTGTATTGAGTTGATTTTCATTGATCACCTTTTTATAATAAGCAGTGTCGCTGAAATAGTAACCTACTGATAGGAATACGATTAAAGAAATTAAACTAAACTTTATAAGTTTCACCGTGTAACCAATAATTTGAAAATTCTTAAATATTTATCGCAATTTGAATTTAAGGAATATTTATGAATTGCTACGTCTCTGGCATTTTTTCCCATATCAATTCTAAGTACATGATTGGTAATTAACAATTCTAATTTTTCT
>JACMNZ010000552.1 GCA_014378285.1 Pseudopedobacter sp. | reverse complement strand
TGGTTACGTACCAGAAAATGCCGAAATATATGATGTGCTTACTCCTTTAGAATACCTAGATTTTATTGGTAAGCTATACGGAATGGAAGAGGACGCTATTGCAATAAGAGCTACCAAACTATTGATCGCTTTTGGCATTGGAGCCAATGCAGACCAACGCATGGATACCTTTTCTAAAGGAATGCGCCAGAAAGTTTTGTTAATTTCTGGCATTATACATAATCCAAAAATCATCATTTTAGATGAACCGCTTTCTGGTTTAGATGCAAATGCCGTTATCATGGTTAAAGAACTGATTTCTTTAATGGCAAAAGAAGGAAAGACAATTTTTTATTGTTCTCACATGATGGATGTGGTGGAAAAAGTTTCAGATAGGATTTTATTGATCAACAACGGAGAAATAGTAGCTAACGGCACATTCGAGGAATTAAAAGCAGGCGGAGACCAAACCTTAGAAAATATTTTTGCCAAACTAACAGGTAAAGAAGAAGGCAACAGAGATGCAGCCGATGTATTGAGTGCATTAAATTAATTCTTAAATTTTCATACTCTTAAAAATCCATGTTCAATAGATATCTCATCAACTTTGTTCTTTTATTCAAACAAATTTTCCAAAAATTTGGCGTTGATCCAGAACAGCTAAGAATCATTTTAACCACCAAAATGAAAATGGACGATAGGCGTCCGAATGTTTACAATCAACAAAGGCAAAAAAAGAAAAAAGAAGTAAATAATGCCAGTTGGTTGGTAATGCTTTTTTTAGGCATAACAGGTTTGTTTTTTACATTTTTGCTATCATCTTTAAAACAACCTTTTTTAGCACATACCGTTTATTTTTCGGCATTTATGGTGATGTTAGCAGTTACCTTAATTTCAGATTTCACCAATGTATTGATAGACGTTAGGGATAATTACATCATTTTACCTCGCCCTGTTTCTGATAGAACTTTTACTATTTCACGCATTCTACACATAGGCATTCATACGGCGAAAATGGCTTTTGCAATCTCTATATCAGGTATAATATATTCTTTTATTGGCGAAGGAATTATTTCTGGTTTGGTATTTATAATTGAGGTTTTAATTGCCACCACCCTCAGTATATTTTTGGTAAACATTACTTATCTCATTGTTTTAAAAATCACAAGTCCGCAAAGGTTTAAAGATTTTATCTCCTACTTTCAAATCTTTTTATCCATACTTATCTTTGCAGCTTATTATACTTTGCCTCGCCTTATAGAATCAAGCATTTTAAAAGGTATTGACCTCACACAGGCTCGTATTTTAGCAATTGTGCCTTCTTATTGGCTAGCTGCCCTTCATGAGTTGGTTGTAAATATAAAAATTGCTCAAGTATCTACTTACATTTATGCTGCTTTAGCTATTTTATCACCAGTAATTTCATTGTATTTGGTTGTAAAAGTATTAGCCCCAGGGTTTAATCAAAAATTATCTTCTATAAGTGCCAGTGGCGATGACGGTGTAATTGTGTCATCTGAAGGAAAAGGCGCATCAAAAGGCTTCATGAATTCTATAGCTAAAAAAATTGCTCCCCATCCTTTAGAAAACGCAGGTTTCAAAATTACTTGGTTACTTTCCTCTCGCTACCGCGATTTTAAAGTAAAAGTATATCCATCTTTTGCCTATGTGCCTGTATATTTTGTGTATTTCGGTTTTATTAATAAACGTGGGGGTAGTTTATCAGAAAATTGGAATAATTTGTTAGAAGGTAAGATGTATATTTTATTAATGTACTTGACAGGTTTTGTACTAACAACCGTTTTGCAACACATCAGCATGACGGAGAAATATAAAGCTTCTTGGGTGTTTTTCACAACCCCACATAACGAACCAGGAAGAATCTTAGCAGGAATGTTTAAAGCTGTTGTTGTAAAATACTATCTCCCTTATTTTATTGCCATTGGTGCATTTAGTATATTTTTTTGGGGCCCAGCAGTAATTAACGATCTAATCTTAGTTTTTATGGTGGGTACGCTTTACGGTTTATTAGTCGCACTTTTTCAAGTTAAGGGTTTCCCTTTTTCTCAGCCTCCCAACAATCAAAAAGGAGGGAAAATGTTTATTACATTTTTGATAATGGCAGTGCCGGCAGCGTTGGGATTTTTACATTATTGGGCAGCTCAATGGGAAATTGCCATTTGGATAGCCGCTGCCATCATGACTATTATTACTTGGGTTTCTTTTAACTATTACCGTAAAGAAAGTTGGGAAAGTATGGAATTGGCAGATTAATAGCGTATGTTTATTTTGAAACTAAAACAATTTTTAATAATATATTTGCAAATAGAAAATTGAAAGATTGTGGACTAAATTTATAAGCGATGATAAAAACTATAATAGTTCCAAAAGATAATCATGTAAATTTAATTGTTCCTGATAATTATATTGGTAAGGAAGTTGAGGTTTTATTATATAGAAAAGATGAAATTGTAATTGAAAAACCAACTAGAACAATGGAAGATTTTTGGGGTAAAATTAGTGATGAAACTGCTAATGATTTAAATGAAAAACTTGTTATCGGTAGAAATGAATGGGATAGAAAAATAGATATTCAATAAATGTATCTATTAGATTCTAATACAGTTATTGATTTTTGCAACTCTAAATTGCCAGATAAAACGAAAGATTTACTCTTTAAAATTAATCCAAATATTTCTGTTATAACTCAAATTGAGCTCTTTGCTAGTTCTAAAATCTCTGA
>JACMNZ010000551.1 GCA_014378285.1 Pseudopedobacter sp. | reverse complement strand
AACCCGTTTTCTTTCAGCGTTTTTATTGGTTTAGAGTACCAAAAAAGCTCAAAATTTTCATTAGTTGTTTCATAATCAGCTTTAAGTTGATTAAATAAAAGGGTTTCTTTTTGATGAATGTTAATTTTATTCAACGTTTTTAATAACCAATCTCCATTATCTTTGTCTACAGAAATCTCAAAACTGCTTCTTCTATCCTGAAAAACCAATTGCATCATTTCCCAAGAATTTCCTTTTTTAGATTTTGTAAAAATATTTGAGGTTGGTTTATTACCTAACCAAATCACTTTTGCAGTTCCTTTTTCTGCAAAGGAAACATCGGTCTCTAAAGCCTTTTTTATAAAATCTGGTTTTATGTTAGTTTTGGGAATTTTAAAATCAAACCACTCTTGTAGCGAAAAATCAAAACATATCCCATGCATATAATTAAACAATGATTTTTTTAAGCCGAGGCTAAATTTATCGTGATCAATACCTGTTTTATCTTTAAACTGTATATCATTATGGGCAAATGAAATAGTTTTTTGCTCTGGTATTATTCCATATTCTGCCGGACTTAAACCAACCGGACTGTGTGCAGTTAATGCAAATTGATGCCAAAATCCAGATTGTAATATCCCCAACTCAAACATTTGTCGCACCATTTCTAGGCTGTCAATAGTTTCTTGAATAGTTTGGGTAGGATAGCCATACATTAGATAGGCATGAACCATAATCCCAGTTTCGGTAAAATGGTTGGTCACTTTTGCAACCTGCTCTACGGTTACTCCTTTTTGTATTAATATTAATAATCTATCAGATGCAACCTCTAAACCTCCAGAAACGGCAATACATCCAGAATTTTTAAGTAAAACGCAAAGGCCTTTTGTAAAACTTTTTTCAAAACGGATGTTTGTCCACCAAGTAACTTTTAATTTTCTTTTAATAATTTCAATTGCTAAGGCTCGCATTAAAGCGGGCGGAGCGGCTTCATCTACAAAATGAAAACCATTTTCATGGGTTTGAGCAATTATTTCCTCCATCCTATCCACCAACAAACTTGCTGCAACAGGCTCATAAAGTTTTATATAATCTAAAGAAACATCACAAAAAGTACATTTTCCCCAATAACAACCATGCGCCATAGTCAGTTTATTCCATCGTCCATCGCTCCACAAACTATGCATCGGGTTAGCAATTTCAATTACTGAAATGTATTTGTCTAGCTTTAAATCAGCATAATCTGGCGTCCCTAAATCGCTTTGTTTGTAGTCTTTTCTTAATGATAAATTATTGTAAAACACCTTTCCATCGTCCAATAAAAAAGTTCTTTTATACAATTTATATTCAGGTGATGCTGTTAAATTGGCATACAATAACTCGATAGGCAATTCCCCATCATCTAAAGTGATATAATCAAAAAACCAGAAAACTCTTTCATCAGACAAACTTCTTAATTCTGTGTTAGGAAAACCACCGCCCATGGCCGTTTTTATAGAGGGAAATTTAGTTTTGATGAGTTGAGCACACCTAAAAGAACTATATAAATTGCCGGGAAATGGCACAGAGAAACAAATTAATTTTGGATTTACTTTCTTAATAGTTCGTTCCAGGTGTTCTAAAGTGATTTTATCGATATAGCTTTGATCATTATTAAGCGTTTGATATATTTCATCGAAAGAGTTGGCGCTTCTGCCTAAACGTTCAGCGTATCTGCTAAAACCGAAATTCTCATCTACACATTCTATAATAAAATCAGAAATATCTTCTAAAAATAAAGTGGCTAAGTGTTTTGCCTTATCCTGAACGCCCATATTACCAAAAGCCCATTCTAAATCATCCAATGCTTGGAAACGAGAGGCTTGAGGCAAAAAATCTTCAATGCAAATTTGCCTTGCAAAAGTTTGGTTTTTACCCTGCAAAAAAGAAATGATTTGATCAATATTTTGGAGATAATCCTCTTTTAAAGCATAGATACGCTTGGAATTATCAGTGGTGATTTGATTTTTATTTACAGCAAAATCAAAAATATTGGTTAAACCTTTTTTAGAAAAGATTTCCAATATCACTTCCATCCCTAAATCTATCTGAAAAGAAGTGATATTTTTGGTATTTAAAAAGCCTTTCAAATAAGCCGTAGCGGGGTATGGCGTATTTAATTGCGTAAAAGGCGGAGTAATTAAAAGTAAATCTTTCAAGAGGATACAAATTTATTGAAAAAATCCTTTTTAAGTGGATTAATCTTTCTGTAATTAATTAACAATCCCTTTTCCTAAATAACCTTTATCTTTGCCACAATGTTAAGTCACAAACAACTATTCCTTTTAAATACCGCTCAAACTTCAGATTTCCCACGACTTTTAGAAATTGAAAAAGCTGAGGGTTGTTATTTATATGACCCATCAGGGAAGAAATATTTAGATTTAGTTTCTGGTTTTGCCGTGAGCAATTTGGGGCATAGACATCCAAACATAGTTAAAGCCATAAAAGACCAAGTTGATAAATATTTGCATATTACTGTTTACGGAGAGTATATACAGGCACCACAAGTGTTATTTGCGCAAAAGTTAGCATCGGTTTTACCTCAAAATTTATCATCCGTTTATTATACAAATTCTGGTGCAGAAGCTACGGAAGGCGCTTTAAAACTTGCTAAAAAACATACAAATCGCTCAAATATAGTTGCTTTTCATCACTCCTATCATGGTAGTACGCATGGTGCTTTAAGTGTTATGGGTAATGAAGAATATAAACAAGCTTATCGTCCGTTGTTACCAGATATTAGTTTTATTAATATAAATGCTTACGCCGATTTAGAAACTATCACCAACCAAACTGCTGCAGTAATTTTTGAAACCATACAAGGTGAAGCCGGCGTAAGAGTTCCTGATAAAGAATATTTAAAAGCACTCCGAAAAAAATGTGATGAAACAGGCACTCTTTTAATTTTTGATGAAATACAAACTGGTTTTGGCCGAACTGGGAAAATGTTCGCTTTTGAAAATTTTGATGTTATTCCTGATATTTTATTATTAGCTAAAGGAATGGGCGGCGGAATGCCGATTGGTGCTTTTATTTCCTCCAAAAAAATAATGGATGTACTAAAAGATAATCCAATTTTGGGCCATATAACTACTTTTGGAGGCCATCCGGTAAGTTGTGCTGCTGGGCTAGCCACTTTAAATACTATTATTGAAGAAAATTTATTTGCAAATGTTCCTGAAAAAGAAAAACTTTTTAGGTCTTTATTAATCCATCCAAAAATAAAGGAAATAAGAGGAATGGGCTTAATGCTTTGCCTTCAGTTAGATTCTTTTAAACAAGTGGAAGCTATCAGTAAAACATGTGTTGAAAATGGAGTTATCATTGATTGGTTTTTACATTGCGATACTGCTATGCGTATTGCACCTCCACTCATTATCACAAATGAAGAAATAGCGTTTTCTTGCAAAGTTATTTTAGATGCCATATCTAGCATTTAAAGCGCCATTTTTAAAATCAATTTTAATTGTTGACAGATTTTTTGTATAATTTGATCAATAATAGAGAATTAAAATATGGATTATATAGAACAAACAAAAGTTTTTTTAGCAACCAAAGGTGCAGATTTTGGCATTACTTTACTAAAAGGGTTCCTTGTTGCATTTATTGGTTGGCAGATTGTTAAATTTTTATCTAAGCATTTGAGAGCTTACTCATTAAGAAAAATATAAATCCATCTTTAACAATTTTCTTAAAAAGTCTTATCCATAATGGCTTATTAATATTACTCGTATTTAGTGTTTTATTTACTTTAGGGATTGAAATGACATCTTTTATTACCGTTGTAGGAGCTGCAGGTTTACAATTGGTTTGGCTTTGCAAGGGATTTTGTCAAATTTTGCTGGAGGTGTACTAATATTGGTTTTTAAACTTTTTAAAGTTGGAGATGCAATTGAAGCTCAAGAAGAAATTGCTTCAGTTTCTGAGATCCAAATATTTCATACAATTTTAAAAACTTACGATAACAAAACTATCATTTTGCCAAACGGTAATTATACAATAACAAAATTATTAATTGTAGCGCTGAACCTGCCCGTAAAATGCAATGGGTTTTTGGAATTGGCTATAACGATGATATTGATGAGGCAAAACAAATAATCAAAGATGTAGTAAATGCTGATGAATGCATTTTGGAAAGGGAAACTCTGTACATTTATGTGTATAGTTTATAAGATAGATCTTTGAATATTAGATGCAGGGCATTAGTATCAAATGAAAATTTTTGGGATGTATACCTATCTAAAATAAAAGAAGTTAAAAAAGCTCTTGATAAAAGAAGGTGTTTCAATTCCATTTCTTAAAAGAGATGTGCATTTATATCAACAGAATGGTTAAATATTTTGATGTAACGTACCAGAAAGCCATAAACTTTTAATTTTGGATTTTTCCAATTTAAATTCGGTATTTAATGTTTTCTCTATTACTTCAATCAGTTTGCTCTCTCTAGAATTGATGAGAAATAAAGAGCTTTCCCCTAGTTTGAATTTTAATTCTTCTCCTTGCAAAAGTTGTAAAGAAGACTGATAGGTTTGATTTAATATTATTAATTGATTTTGAAGTGTTATCATCTCAAAATTATTCTGACTTATCTTATTTTGTAACTCAACTCCAAAAAAATCTCGTTCTAACTCCGTTTGTCTAATCTTTATTTTGGTCTCTGCTAAATCTCCTCTAGCTTTTGCAAAAGTTAGTGGAAAAGAAAAACCAATATTTACCTTATTGTTATTTTGCCAATAATTAGGATTTATATTTCTGAGCAAAGATGTTCCTTGGTTTAAAACTCCAAGCTGTAAGTTAAGTTGCGGTTTCAAATTCTCTGCCTTTAACCTACGTTCTACATTTAAATCCATCAATTTAAAATCATAGCTTATCAACTTTGGATTATTTTCAATTTGATTATTTATCACGATAGGAGAAGTTAGCGTATCTTGAGGAATAATAGTCAACTTATTTGGATCCACCGCTTGGTTATTGGCCAACCATAAATAATTGCTTAACATAAATTTACTAGATTGCCACTCTAAGTTGGCTTGCTGTAACGAAGTTTCTCTTTGCTGTACCGTTAATATAGCTTCAACAGTATCTATTGCAGGCATATCACCATTTTTAAAACCTATTTTAACGGCCTCAAACCTCACTTTTGCTAAATCTAAAGCGTTTTCATAAACTTTATATATTTTGAATTTATTTTGCCAATCGATGTATTGAGAACCTGCGTCTAAAAATAAATCGTTTAAGATTCTTATTTGCTCATTTTTTGTTGATTGGGCAAAAATTGCTGCTTGTTTGATAGCCGCTCGCCTTTCATCAATTAACAAACCTTTACCCAGTTCAAAGCTTATTCCGGCATAACCAAGACCTTCTGTAGGTATTTTACTCTCTGGATTGAGATAAGCCCCTTCTGCCTGAGAATAAGAGCCTTTTAATTCTATCCCATACCATAATGGCAATTTTAATTGCGGAGTTAAAAAAGTGTAGTATTCTGTACCATCAAAATATTTTTGGTCAAAACCAGCATCAATTTTTGGGTCGAAACCGCCCAATGCTTTAGTTCTTTTGGCTCTGGCTAAATTGTTTAATAAATTTGCCTGCTGGGCGATAGGATGAAACTGTTTTACAATGGAAAAGAAATCTTTATAAGACAAGGTATCTTGCAAACTTTGAGCGTTTGCATTCATTCCAAATAGAAAAAGAAACGCACAAAATAATTTACTTTTCATTTTTTCC
Organism: Pseudopedobacter sp.; assembly: GCA_014378285.1. Lineage (GTDB taxonomy): Bacteria > Bacteroidota > Bacteroidia > Sphingobacteriales > Sphingobacteriaceae > Pseudopedobacter. Next base: position 4,888 of record JACMNZ010000551.1, on the reverse strand, counting down.
GTTTAAATCGGCTTTGGGTGCTTGATAAAAATCTGGTGGAAACCCGTTTATTTGTCTCCATAGTTCATATCCTAATGGCACATCTTTTAATAAGGTAATATTTTGAGTTCCAGAGCCAAACCTTATTTGTTTTGGCCATTTTTTTTCATTTTTCGCAGGCTCAACCCAAACCCTAAACTGCCCGTTAGGAGTAATAGATTGATCAATAGCTACAACTTTACCTTTAAAAATACCATAAGATGCAGCTGGCCAACCAGAAAAAACTATAGCCGGAAAACCATCAAATTGAATTTGAACCTTCTCCCCTATACTAATCAATGCTAAATCCAATGGGTTAATAAACATCTCTACAGCAGGCTCAAAAACATCTGGCACAATTTGCATTAACAGCTCGCCCTCTTTAACGGTTTCTCCAATACCTGCTTTCACAGATCGCATTATCTGCCCATCTTGTGGTGCTTTAATTATATAAAATCCTTGCCTTTTCTTATAATTAGCGTATTGATTTTTAAGTTTAGCAACCTCGCTTTCTGTAGCAGAAACTTGTGACAGTGCAGCAAACCTATCGCCATCTGTTTTAGAAATTTTCTCGGTATATTCTTGTTGGGAAGCAAGCAAATCTAACTTGATATTAAGCAATTCATTTTTACCGTTGTAAAATTTGTTTTCTGCACTTATTTTCTTTGCCAACGCTTCCTGAAAATATTGTTGTTTTTGCTCAAAATCCGTTAATGATTTTAACCCCGCCTCATATAGTTTTTTTTGTCTATCTAGTTGTTCATCAGAAATTTTGAATTGATTGTTGGCAGCCCTGTAAGCCATACTATCTGATTCTACTTGAAGCGTATATTGTTTTAGCTTGTTTCTAGTTTGTTCTAATTTAAACTGTAAAGATTGGTTCAATGCATTTTCCTGTAACGTTGCCGTATTGGCTTTTTGTGAATAAAAATCCATCGCATCACTCTTTGCCTTTATTTGTTCATCTACTCTATCCAATAACGAAGCATCCAAATACTCTTCCTTAATCTCACTTATTTGTAAAAGGGTATCACCCTTTTGTACTTTTTGGCCATCTTGGATATACCATTTTTCTATACGCCCTGCAATTATACTATTTATTTGCTGAGGCCTTTGGTTTGGGCTTAAAGTAGAAACTAAACCTTTAGATTTTATATTTTGGGTCCATGGCAGCAGTAGTACTAAGGCACCAAATCCTATTGATATAAGAAATATACGACCCAGGTTATTAGATTTACGCTGTTTGATTACTCTTGCAAAAGCATCAAACTCCATCATTTTATCTGTGTTTGTATTATTTTGTAAAAACATAATCTTTATTAAATAATAGTGCCTTTTTCCATTACGTAAGTTTTATCGCATCTTGCCATAAAATCCTCATCATCACTAATAGCAATAAGGGTAAATAAATTATCTTTTGATGTGAGGTAATTGATAATCCTATTTTTAGAATCTTCATCAATATACATCCAGCCATCCTCTATAAGTAATAGAGAAGGCTTTTTATAAAAACATCTGGCTAATAGTATTTTTTGTGCAATGTTGTATGATAACTTTTTACCCTGTGGATCTATAATAATGTCTAATCCTTTTCTTTTGTTAGATATAAAATCACTTAAACCTACCAAACTAATAATTTGTTGTAACTCATTAAAATCTACATCTTTTTTCCCGAGGGTGATGTTTTCTAGCAAGGTACCAGAAAATAGCTCATCCTCTGATAAATAAAAGGCTACCTCTTTATGTAAAACTGTTGGACATAAATTGCGGAGAGGAATATTGTTTATGGTTAGTTTGCCATTATAGTTTGACCACATACCTGTTAAAGTATTAATTAAGGTTGATTTCCCAGAAGCAGGAATACCTTTTATACATATTTTTTGACCAGCCTCAATAGAGAAATTAACATTATTTAATATTAGGTTTTCGCCTTCAAAGCCAAAACTTAAATTTTTAGCAACAACATTAATTCCTTTGGTTGTTTCCCAATTATTTAAATTGATGAGTGCATCGTCTTCATTATCTTGAGGTTTTTCTAATACTTTATTTATCTTTTCTAACGCTGTTAAAACATCATAAACAACTTCTAAACTAACTATTAGCTTTTCCATAGCGTTTATAATAGTGATGATGATGATTTCAGTTGCTATAAATTGCCCTAGATTGATAATTTGATTAATAAACAAAAAAGCGCCGACAACTAACATTGCTGCCGTAATAATTACCTTGAACCCTATTATTACCCTATATTGAAATAATAGAACAGCAAAATGTTTATTTCTTGATGTTATATATCCTGAAACTAAATCATTGGTTTTTTTTAGGTGCAGATCTGTTTGTTGGTTAAACTTAAACGTTTTTATACACCTACTCATCTCCTCTAACCAATAAGCTACCTGAAATTTATAATCAGATTCTTCTAAGCTAGAATGAAAGCCTTTAGAGCTGCTTAAGTAGAAAATTAAAATCCCTACACCTAATAATATTATTCCAAAAAAAATAAATATGGGATGATAAAATCCTAACAGTATTATTCCAAATAAAACCTGAATAGTGGCCGTTGGTAAATCTAATAATACCTTAGAAAGGCCTTTTTGCAAAGTTGAAGTATCAAAAAAGCGATTAACCAATTCGGGTAAGTAATATTTATCAATGCTTGATAAGTTTATTTTAGGTATATGATTAGCATATCCAAAAGTTAAACGCGTAAAGATGCGCTGCTGTAAACTTTCTATAACACGCATTTGTTTTATCTGGAATATCCCGTTCATAAATACTCCAAAAACAACTAAAGCAATCATTACAATTAGTGATGTGCTAACCGTTACGCCAAACATAAGGTTAATAATTGCCTGTATCCCTAAAGGAAGGGATAGGATAATAGCTCCGTTTAAAACCGCATAGATATAAACATTTTTAATCTCACTCTTTTCGAGATTAATGAGTTGGAATAGCTTTCTAATTGCTTCCCTTAAAGAGTCACCCTTTATCATATTATAAGTATAGCCTTAACAAATGTATTAAATTACATTTTAAATAATAGTATTACTATCATAATTAAAAGCAAATGATATTTTAATGACTGTTTAACTTATATTTGTTTAAATTCTTAATGAAATGGAGTGGCAATTACATCCTAAAATGAACGAAAAGCTTTATCTGAAAGACCCAGATCAAAGTGAGATTGGAAAAAAAATAGTTTCTAACGGAACTAGTTTAATTAGAAAGATTGGTTATGAATTGTTCACTTTTAAGAAATTAGCAGAGGATATCGGCATTACAGAAGCAACTATTTACAGGTATTTTGAGAATAAAATAAAATTACTGAATTACATAGTATCATGGTATTGGCATTGGTTAGATTACCAAGTAATGTTTAACACCAATAATTTAACAGATGCCGATAAAAAAATTAAGGTTACGATTCAAATTTTAACTTGGCAGCTAGATATTAACCATACCAGCCAGGATATTAATTTAGAAGATTTGCATGAAATTATCATTTCAGAATCTTCTAAAGTTTATTTGACTAAAAATGTTTCTGAAGATAACAAAGAGCAACTTTTTATGCCCTATAAAAATCTTTGCAGCCGTATTAGTCAAATTTTTATAGAATACAATCCAAGTTATGTTTATCCTAGATCCTTGGCTACTACCATGATAGAAATGGCGCACTATCAAGATTTTTTTATGAATAATTTACCCTCACTAACTGATTTTGGTAGTGAAAAAAACATAAAACATGTAAGGAATTTTTTGGTTGATCTGATTTTTAGCGCCCTTGAAAAAAAGATTAGCTAAGCTTGATAATCATTTACCCAATCAAATTTTTCTTTAATAATTTGCTCTTTAGTTGTTTTAACAAATTCTAAAAAAGCCGCTGCCACAGGCGATAAATTTTTATTCATCAACCATATCATATTCCATTCTGATAATATAGGGAGTTTTTTAATCGGGATGATTTGAAGTACATTATTCTTAAGTTCATTTTTTATACCAATTATTGGCATTATTGAATAGCCTAAACCCGCTATAACGGCTTGTTTTACAGCTTCATTAGATGTTAATTCCATCTTTTTAATTACATGAAGATCATTGTTTTTTATAAACTGCTCCATTGTAAATCTAGTACCAGAACCTGCTTCCCGATAAATTAAGGGGAGTTTTTCCAATAAATTAATATCATATTTTTCTTTATTAAAAACCCTATCGGTATTGCCTACTAAATAAAGTTGGTTTTTCATTAAAGTGACGGATTGTATTTTAAATTGCTCTGGCAATATAGAAACCAAAGAAAAATCCACTTCGTTATTCGCCATACTTTCTATTACTTTTGCCTTATTTGTTACATCCATTACCAATTCAATACCATCATTTTGCTTTAAAAAATCAGTTAAGAAAAATGGCATTACATATTTTGCGGTAGATACAACAGAAAGTTTTAATCTACCCGCCAATTGATTTTTAAAAGCTAAAGTTTTATAATTAATAGCATAAACCTCATTCAAAATATTTTCTGCTGCTTTGGCAATCTCTTTACCAAAATCTGTAACGTAAAGTTGCCTCCCTACAATTTCTGTTAACGGAATGGCAAATTGATCTTGTAAGTTTTTAAGTTGGATAGAAACCGCAGGTTGTGTTAAATGTAGCTCTTGTGCCGCTTTTGTAATACTTTTTGTTTGGGTAATTTTTAAAAATACTTGTAATTGATGTAAAGTGTAATTCATAAAATTATCTTATAGATATGACCGTAAATATAAATCAATGTTATATATTTTTTTAAGAATTTGCTATCTATTTAGACCTAAATTTAACCTAAAAACTTATTTTTACTTTAATTCCAAGCATTTAATCAATGTCAGATTTCTTT
>JACMNZ010000550.1 GCA_014378285.1 Pseudopedobacter sp. | reverse complement strand
TTTTGGTATCACATATTTAGGAATTAAAATGATTTTATCTGTGATGCAGACAAAAGGAATTTACTAAATGCTTGTTACCTAAAAACCTTCGCCATTCACTAAACAATATTTACCTTTGCCCTTTAAACCTCAATTAAAAATATGGCTGAGATTATTTTAGTGATTGGTTCTAATGGACAAATAGGAACCGAATTAGTAACTGAATTACGTAGAATTCATCATGTAAACCAAGTGGTGGCCTGTGATATTCGTCGCCCAGATTATGATACTAAAAACGCTGGACCTTTTGAATTTGTAAATGTTTTAGATAAAGAAAACTTAAAAGCCATATTCACTAAATACAAACCTACTCAGGTTTATCTGCTGGCAGCTTTATTATCAGCAACTGGCGAGCAAAACCCAAAATTAGCTTGGGATTTAAACATGAATGGCTTATTAAACGTTTTAGATTTCGCCATTGATTTTGGTACCAAGAAAATATATTGGCCAAGTTCTATTGCTGTTTTTGGGCCAAATTCTCCAAAGCAAGAAACGCCACAATTTTGCACTATGGACCCCAATACGGTTTACGGAATAAGTAAATTAGCCGGTGAACGTTGGTGCGAATATTATTTTCAAAAATATGGTTTAGATGTGCGTAGTATCCGTTATCCGGGATTAATCAGTTGGAAAGCAATGCCAGGCGGTGGAACAACAGATTATGCGATTCATATTTTTCATGAAGCATTGAAAAAAGGGAGCTACTCTTCTTTTCTTTCTGCCGAAACAGAATTGCCGATGATGTATATGGATGACGCCATCCGTGGAACCATAGAATTGATGGATGCAGCACAAGATAAAATCAGCATTCGTTCTAGCTATAATTTTGCAGGCGTAAGTTTTAATCCAGAAGATTTAGCATCGGAAATTAAAAAACATATTCCTGATTTTAAATTGGGTTATACACAAAACGATCCACGACAAAAAATAGCCGATAGCTGGCCAAAATCTATTGATGATGAAGTCGCAAAAAAAGACTGGAATTGGAAACCAGAATTTAACTTGGAAAAATTAACTTTGGAAATGCTTGGGAATTTGAAAAAGTCATAAGAGTAGCAAGATTTAAGATTTTTAAGTATTAAGAATCAAGTGGCAAGAATAAAGTAGCAAGAATCAAGTAGCAAGAATCAAGACATATAGCAAGTAATCTAGGTACTAGTTACCAAATACTAATTACTCAATACTAAAAAGAAGAATGGGAAGAGCATTTGAATTCCGTAAAGAAAGAAAATTTAAACGTTGGACCAAAATGGCGGTTCAATTTACACGTATTGGAAAAGATATTGCAATTGCGGTAAAAGAAGGTGGGCCACATCCAGAAACTAACTCTAAGCTAAGAACTGCCATACAAAACGGAAAAGCGGTAAACATGCCTAAAGACCGTGTAGATGCAGCTATTAAAAGAGCTTCTGATAAAGACATGGCCGGTTATGAGGAGTTTGTATATGAAGGTTATGCGCCACACGGAGTCGCCATTTTAGTAGAAACTGCCACAGATAATACAAATAGAACTGTTGCAAACGTGAGGAGTTATTTCACTAAAACAAACGGTTCTTTAGGTAAAACAGGTTCCTTAGATTTCATATTTAAAAGGGTTTCTACCTTTACTTTTGATCCTAAAGAAATGGATATTGAAGAGCTAGAATTAGAATTAATTGATTTTGGGCTAGAAGATATTTTTGTAGAAGCTGATGAGGACGGTAATGACATTGCTGTTGTTCATGCTACTTTTGAAGATTTTGGGAATATGCAAAAGGCTTTAGAAGAAAAAGGAATTGAATTGAGATCATCTAAATTAGAACGTATTCCTCTTTCACATGCGCAAGTAACGGAAGAACAATTAGTGGATGTAAATAAATTGCTAGATAAGCTAGAGGAAGATGAAGATGTGCAAGCGGTTTATCATAATATGGAAGAATAAGTTTAATAAACAATTTATAAAAACGAAGGGGAGGTTTTTAACATTAGATTTTAAAACCGTTTTATAAATTAGCGGTTAAGCTTAAAATAATAAGTAAATAATTTCTAAAATTTAATCTTTTGAAAACCTACAAACATATTTTCTTTGATCTAGACCACACCCTTTGGGATTTTGATAAAAATGCAGAAGAAACCTTAAATGAACTTTATATCACTTATAAACTTTCCGATTTAGGTTTAAACTCTTGTGATTTATTTATCGAAACCTATACTGCCAACAATCATCAGCTTTGGGCCGATTATCATTTAGGAAAAATAACAAAAGAAGCTTTAAGGGAAACTCGTTTTAAAAAAACTTTTATAGATCTTGGGGTTTCCCCCGATGTTATTCCTGCAAAATTTGAAGACGATTACGTAGATATTTGTCCAACAAAAACAAATCTTTTTCCTCAAACCCATGAAACTTTAAGTTATCTGCAAAACAAATATCAATTGCATTTAATTTCTAATGGATTTAAAGAATCAACAGAGTATAAAGTTAAAAATACCAATTTAACACCATACTTTAAAAATGTAATTATTTCTGAAGTGGTTGGCGTTAATAAACCAGATAAAGCGATTTTTGAATATGCTACAAATAAAGCAGGTACTACAGCAATTGAAAGTATCATGATTGGTGATAGCATTGAGGCAGATATTAGGGGAGCAATTGGTTTTGGTATGGATGCTATTTATTTTAATCCTAACTTTGCTAAACCACCAGCAGATGTTAAAAGACACATTAATCATTTGCAAGAGTTAATAGATATTTTATGACCGTAAAATCTGATAAAGAAGCCTTGTTGCAATCTTTAAAATTCTATGCAGAATTTTTAAAGACAGTTAATGAGGATATTTTTTTAACAACTCCACCAATTGATGGTTGGTCTTATTCTGAAGTTTATTCACACATTTTAAGCGCAAATTTGATGTCTTTTATTGCCCTAGAAAAATGCCTTAATAAAACTGCGGAAATTAAAAGTAGAAAAGCCGATTGGAGAGTTAGATTAATTTTATTTTTAGGAAGATTCCCTCTAGGAAAATTAAAAGCGCCAGCCACAATTGCAGACCTAGTAAAAAAAATCACTAAAGAAGAAGCAAGCAATCAGGTGATAAGAATCAGAAAGAAGATTGAAGAATTAAATGTCAATTTCAAAAATTTTGATGCTAATTATAAAATGAAACATCCACGTTTGGGTTATTTAGATGCTAAACAATGGCTTAGATTTATGGTTATTCATACCAAACACCACGAAAAGCAAATTAAAAGAATAGCAGAAAGTTTCGATTGAAAAAGGCACTAGTAATAATTGTTTTTGCACAATTTTTTTGCACTTCATTGTGGTTTGCAGGGAATGCCATTATCAACGATTTAATAAATTCACATCATTTATCTAATTCTTTTTTAACTGATTTAACCAGCATCGTTCAATTCGGGTTTATTGCAGGAACTTTCCTTTTTGCTTTTTTTAGTATCCCTGATAAATTTTCTCCGTCAAAAGTATTTGCATTAAGTGCGTTTCTTGCCGCATTATTTAATTTAGGAATGGCTATCAATGTAATTACTGAAACAAATCTCTTAATATTTCGATTTTTTACAGGGTTTTTCTTGGCAGGAATTTATCCCGTTGGGATGAAAATTGCTGCCGATTATGAGGAAAAAAAACTGGGAAAAGCTTTAGGTTTTTTAGTGGGAGCTTTGGTTTTGGGTACAGCATTTCCGCATTTATTAAAAAGCTTTACGGCTCAATTTCCTTATAAAAATGTTATTTACGGCACTTCCACGTTAGCAATCATCGGCGGAAGCCTAATTTACTTTTTACCCGATGGGCCTTTTAGAAAACCTAATATAAATTTTAAGTTCAACGCTATTTTTGAAGGATTTAAAAATAAAGAATTTAGAAAAGCAGCTTTTGGATATTTTGGGCACATGTGGGAACTTTATGCTTTTTGGGCTTTTGTTCCTGTTATTTTGGCTAAGAATAGTGTTTTTTTAAACAGTAATTACCTTAGCATTTGGAGTTTTGTAATTATTGCTGTAGGGAGTTTAGCTTGTGTATTTAGCGGTTTACTATCACAAAAATACCCGACTAAAAAAATTGCTTTTATTGCTTTATTCCTATCAGGAATTTGCTGTTTACTATCTCCTATTTTCATCCAACAAAGTTTTTGGATATTTATTAGTTTCATGGTTTTTTGGGGAGTAATGGTAGTTGCAGATTCTCCGTTGTTTTCTACTTTGGTTGCTCAAAACGCACCTCAAGAAAATAGAGGTGCTACGTTAACTATTGTAAACTGTATAGGTTTTTCCATTACTATTGTCAGCATTCAATTATTAAAAATAATGATGGAAAATTTAGGCGCCAATTACTTGTATATGTTTTTAGGAATTGGTCCAATATTGGGTTTAATTGCTTTAGGATGGAGCAAATCAGAATGAAAACGCTCCAATTCTATTTTCCCATAAGTTTTATAATTACCTTTACCACATAAATGCAAGGACTAGTTACAAAATCTACAGGCAGTTGGTACACCGTTTTAGGCGATGATGGAACTAGGTATGAATGTAGGATAAAAGGCAAATTACGAATGAAAGGTTTGGTAAGTACAAACCCGGTTGCAGTAGGAGATAGGGTTGATTTTGAATTAGAACCCGATCAAGAAACAGCGGTTATTTCTAAAGTTCACGACCGTAAAAACTACATTATCAGAAAATCCATTAATCTTTCTAAACAGATACAAATTATTGCGGCCAATTTAGATATGGCCTGTTTGGTAGTAACTTTAGCTTCTCCACGCACTTCATTAGGGTTTATAGATAGGTTTTTAGTTACCGCCGAAGCTTATGGAGTGCCAGCGATTTTGGTTTTTAATAAACTGGATTTATTTAGCAAAGAAGGTTTAGAAATTTTAGATAATTATTTCGATTTATATCAAAATATAGGCTATCCCTGTTATGCGGTTTCTGCAACAAAAGGAACAAATATAGAGCAATTAGAAACCGTAATTAAAGATAAAATATCCTTATTCTCAGGGCATTCTGGCGTGGGAAAATCTAGTTTGATTAACAGATTAATCCCCGGAAAAGAACTGAGAACAGGAGAAATTTCTGATTGGAGCGATATGGGGAAACATACTACAACCTTTGCAGAACTTTTTGAATTGCCTTTTGGAGGAAAATTAATTGATACGCCCGGAATCAGGGAATTAGGTATAGCTGATATTGAAAAGCATGAACTGGGACATTTTTTTCCTGAGATGCGGGCTATCATGAATGGCTGTAAGTTTAATAATTGTGTCCACATAAACGAACCAGGATGTGCGGTTTTACAGGCCTTAGAAAATGGCGATTTAGAACCTACTCGTTATGATAGCTATCAAAGTATTTATTTTAATAACGAAACGAGGGCATAAATTAATA
>JACMNZ010000118.1 GCA_014378285.1 Pseudopedobacter sp. | reverse complement strand
GGAATGCTATTTGCTAATGCAAATGCTTTAGAAAAGCAAGTGCCAACCAACAAAGATCCTAATAAACCCGGACCACGTGTAAAAGCTACTGCATCTATGTGTTTTTTGTTTATTTTCGCTGCAACAATTGCTTGATGAACAGCCGGAACAATGTTTTGTTGATGAACCCTAGAAGCTAATTCTGGTACAACTCCACCATATTGTTCGTGAATTGTTTGGTTAGCAATAATATTTGAGACTATTTTTCCGTCTATGCAGATAGATGCTGAGGTTTCATCGCAAGATGATTCTATTCCGAGAACAATTGACACAAGTATGAGTTTATTATATTTTAAAAAACAAAACTATTAAAAAAGTATTCAAAATACTGCTTTATGTATTGCTAGCTTTCATTTTATTGATAGCAGGCATTATATTTTCCTTCCAATTTGAGAGCGTACAGACTTGGGGAGCCAAAAAAGCTACCAAATATTTATCCCAAGAATTAAAGACTACCATAGATATTAATAAACTTTACCTTAAACCTTTCAGTTCTTTTGTTTTAAAAGGCGTTTATATTCAAGATTTAGATAAAGACACACTTTTAAGCGCAGAGAATCTAAATGTAGATATTTCTTACTTCTCTCCTTTTTCTGAGAGGAAAATCACATTAGAACAGATTACTTTGGAGAACAGCAAGTTTTATCTAAAGACATATAAGGATAGCACCACTAATTTATCTTTTATCATCAATTACTTTATTACTGGTAATGTAAATACTACCGCTAAAAAACCTTTCGATTTTTTAATCAACAATGTTAACATCAAAAACTTAGATTTTAAATACAAAAATTACAGAACGCCAGATACCATGTATAATGGATATATAAATTATGATGATGTTTATATAAAAGGTTTAAGTGCCGCCATTAATAATTTAGATACAAAAAATTATATCCTAAAAGCAGAAATCAACCACCTAAAGTTTAAGGAAAAAAGTGGTTTTGTTTTAAACGATTTAACCGCTGCTGCAACAATTGATACCAATAAAATAGTTCTTCAAAATTTATATTTAAAAACCCCTAATACACTTTTAACTGATTATTTCAGTATGAAATTTAAGGATTATGCTGATTTTGACGATGTACAAAATAATGTGATTTTAGAGGGGCATTTTAAAAACTCTAAAATTTATGCTAAAGATATTTCTTTTTTTGCCCCTCAGTTGGCAAATGTAAATTTACACTTAGACATTACCGGAACCATTAAAGGAAAGGTTAACAATTTAAGAGCTAAAGATTTAACAGTAAAATTGGGTAAAACATCCTATGTAAAAGGAAATTTCCAAGTTAAGGGTTTGCCAGATATTAAAAATACTTTTCTAGACTTAGATTTTAAGCAGGTTTATACCAACAAAGCAGATATTGAATACATTATTGAAAAAGCAACAAGAAAAAAATCTAAGGATATTCCAGATGTAATTAAAAAGTTTGGAAACATCAATTTTGTGGGTTCTTTTATTGGTTTTGTAAATGATTTTGTGGCCTATGGCGATTTTAAAACCAAATTAGGCAGAATAAAGTCTGATGTAAACATGAAAATTAATAAGCAAAATATTCCTTCCTATACGGGTAAAATACAAGCTATTGATTTTAATTTAGGCGATTTAATTGATGAACCAAGCATCAACCGAACATCTTTTGTTGCCAACGTAAATGGGCGGGGCTTTAAAGTGGATAATTTGTATGAAAAGCTTAAAGCTAATGTTACTTAT
>JACMNZ010000549.1 GCA_014378285.1 Pseudopedobacter sp. | reverse complement strand
ATAAGTGTAACCAATTTGATAACTATCCTGATTGTTCTGAGTTTTGCCATTATCACGTTTCATAAAACGCTCGTAATAAGCTAGCGCATTTGTGTAATCTTGTTTGGCAAAATAAGAAGCAGCAATTATTCGCAACATTTCAGTCTCGTTTAACTGCTTGGTATTTTCTACAATTGGTGCTGCATAGGCAATTACATCATCATATCTTTTATCTAAAAAATAAATGGCAGAGATATAATAAGGATAGCTTTCTTTATAGTTTTCAGAATTTTTTAGCTTCTCAAAGTTCTTTAACGCAATAGGATATTCCTTATCAGCGTAAGCGATATAAGCATAATAATAGGTCGATTGCTCACTATATTTAGAATTTTGATCTTTTACGATACCAAATAAAGGCTTTGCACTTGCATAATCTTTAGTTTCAAAAAAAGAATAGGCGGTTTTAAATTTATATTCAGTATCGTCTTTTCCAGTTAAATCAATCGAACTAACTTTTGTAAACCATTTTAAAGCTTCTTGATAATTACCTTGATTGAAATAATATTTACCAAATTGAAAATAAGCTTGTTTTGATTTCGGGCTTTCTGGATGATTTTTTATAAACCTTTTAAATAATTGCTCTGCATCATCGTTACCCAACTCTAAAGCACAAACCGCTCTGTAAAACTCACTGTTTACTTTCAAGTTTGAAGTAAAAGTATTATTGTAGGATTGTGGGGTTTGTATGGTTTTATCTTTTTCTACTTCATAAAACAGGGAAGAAGCAGCAGTATATTTTTCTTGTTCAAATAATTCTGATGCTTGTTTATATTTTGAATTCACATCAAAATAAGCAGGTAGCTGTGCAAAAAGTAAATTAGAGGTGGTAAAAAATAAGGCAGTGACAATGATTATTTTTCGCATAATTATATCAAATGGAGATTCTAAATTACATCAACTTTTAGTACTTATTAACACTATTAACTAACAAGTGTTAATAAGCAACATTAACGCAATTTATTAACAAGTAGTGTGAATAAGATGAATTTTTGAGGTTTTAAGATTTTTGGCTGGCTAAAAGATATAAAACTGCCATCCTAACTGCAACTCCGTTTTCTACTTGGTTTAAGATAATAGATTGTTTACTATCAGCTACATCACTGGTAATTTCTACTCCCCGGTTTATTGGTCCTGGATGCATCACAATTATCTCTTTATCAAGGTTATTTAGAATTTTTTTATTTAAACCATACATCATAGAGTATTCTCTAAGAGAAGGGAAATATTTAATATCCTGACGCTCTAATTGTATCCTTAGCATGTTGGCTACATCGCACCAATTTAAGGCTTTTATTAGATTGTGTTCTACTTTTACGCCTAACGTGTGGATATATTTTGGGATTAAAGTTGTTGGTCCGCAAACCATAACTTCTGCACCTAATTTTTGTAAACAAAGTATATTAGAAAGTGCCACCCTAGAGTGTAAAACATCACCCACTATAACTACTTTTTTTCCTGCAACTTCACCTAATTTTTCTTTGATAGAGTAGGCATCTAATAAAGCTTGTGTTGGGTGTTCATGTGCGCCATCTCCTGCGTTTATTATTTGTGCATCAATATGTTTACTTAAAAATACTCCCGCCCCAGCGTAAGGATGTCTCATCACTATCATATCTACCTTCATAGATAGGATATTATTTACAGTATCAATCAGTGTTTCCCCTTTACTTACGGAAGAGCTTGATGCAGCAAAATTTACCACATCTGCTGAAAGTCTTTTTTGAGCCAGTTCAAAAGATAATTTGGTACGGGTAGAGTTT
>JACMNZ010000010.1 GCA_014378285.1 Pseudopedobacter sp. | reverse complement strand
GTTTTTGAAGCCAACCAAAGTTTAACAATTGGCAAAAAACAGCATATTAACTACCTTAAGGGGTTAAATGGACAGTTTATAGGTTGGGTAATCAATAAAGTATCGGCCGAAACTAAGATTAAGAACGAAAGTAATTTTAATGCTAACTTTATAGAATAAATGATAAAAGAAGCAATAGAGATCGGTTGGCTAGTTTTACAAATACTTATCGGTTACCACCTATTTTTCCCTATTGCCTTGTTTATTTTTAACTTATTTAAAAGGCAATCTTTTTTTATCGATAAAAAAAATAAAGAATTTGATTTTGCAATTATCGTTACTGCTTACCAACAAACCTTTCAACTTAAAAGTGTTGTGGAATCCATTTTAAACCAGAGCCATCAAAATTTTATAGTTTATTTAGTTGCCGATGATTGTGATGTGTCTTCTTTGATTTTTGAAGATGAAAGAGTAAAAGTGTTAAGGCCAGCGCAAATTATTGCAAGTAACACCGGCTCTCATGAATATGCAACTAAACATTTTATTCGTAACCATAATGTAATTACTATAATTGATAGCGATAATATTGTAGATGTGCATTATTTATCAGAAATAAATAAAAATTTTGAAGCAGGTTTTAAAGCAGTACAAGGAATAAGAGCAGCAAAAAATTTAGATACCACTTATGCATGTTTAGATGCCGCCAGGGATATTTATTACCATTATTATGATGGGGAATTATTGTTTAAAAGCGGTTCTTCAGCAACACTAGCAGGATCTGGGATGGCATTTAAAACCGATATTTATCAACAGTTTTTAAACCACAACAAAGTAAGCGGGGCAGGTTTTGATAAGGTTTTACAAAATTGGTTGGTAAAACAAAATATAAGAATAGCATTTAACGCCAAAGCGATAGTTTATGATCAAAAAACATCCAATAAAGATCAATTGGTAAAGCAAAGATCACGATGGATAAATACTTGGTTTAAATATTTTAGTTACGGTTTTGGGTTGATAAAAAAGGGAATTATAACACCTTCACTAAACCAATTTATTTTCGGTTTTGTGTTATTAAGACCTCCCCTTTTTATATTCTTATTATTATCGATGTTGGCAATGTTTGTCAATATAATTTTAGGATTTAATTATGTGATTTGGCTTTTAGGTTTTATTTTTTTTATTGCAAGTTTTTTATTGGCTCTGTCAAAAAGCAAAGCTGATAAAAGAATTTACAACGCTTTAATAGGAATTCCAAAATTTATGTTTTACCAAGTTTTGTCGTTAACAAAAATTAGATCTGCAAATAAAATATCGGTGGCAACCAAACATCAAGAAATTAAAGATTAATTGAATTTAAGATGAGGATAGATCCAATAGGAACAGTAAAAGAGAGAAATGAAGCTAACTTAATTCGTTTTAAAAGAACGTTAGCTATAATTATTTGTGCTGTTTTGGTTTATTTTTTCGTTTTTAAAATTGTGTTTTTTTAATGGAAAACTTAGAACTCCAATCCGAAGGTTACGATAAATCAAAATTGCCAGTTGCATTGATCATTATGATATTACTATCCATAATTAGTGCCTTTGTTTTTACTAACTATGGCTTTAAATATGGTTTACTGCCCCTAGTTTTTTCTTTTGTTATAGTCTTTATTTATCTAGTTATTAAAGAACCCAAATTTGCGGTTCTAGCTTTAATGTTTGGTTCTTATTTCATCATCTTCTTAATTACTTTAGTTACCACTACTTTCCCTTTAGGTACGCTAATGGATGGAATGTTGGTTGTTTTAACCTTAGCTTTTTTCATCAAACAAAAATATAACCGTAATTATTGGATATTCAAAAATCCAATATCCTACATATTAGTTATTTGGATAGGTTATAATTTATTACAAGTTTTTAATCCTGTTGCGGCATCAAAATTAGCATGGCTTTATACCATTAGAAGTGTTGCATTGGTAATGCTTTCTTATTATATATTCACTTATTATATAGATAGCGTAAAGTTTTTAAGAACCATTATAATATTTTGGTTGTCCTTATCTGTATTTGCTGCCTTATGGGCAATTAAACAAGAATACTTTGGTTTCTTTGCCTTTGAGCAAAAGAACCAATACGATCAGTTATACATCAACCTAAACTTTATTGACGGACGTTGGAGAAAAAATGCCATATTTTCTGATCCTGTATCTTTTTCTTATAATATGGCTGCTTCGGCATTATTATGTATAGGCTTATTAACCGGGCCCTATAAAACAAAATGGAAATTCGCTTTAGTGGCAATGGCCGTTCTTTTTTTAACCGTAATGACTTATTCGGGCACAAGATCGGCATATATATTAGTTCCAGCCGCTTTCTTGATGCTAGTGGTTTTGAAACTGAATAAATATTTAATTGCTGCTACAATTCCGTTAAGTATCGTTTTTTTAATATTAATCAACGCACCAACATCAAATTCAACATTGGCTCGTTTTCAAACTGCTTTTAGACCAAATGATGATGCATCTTACAATGTGCGTAAGCTTAACCAAAAAAAGGTACAACCCTTTATACAAACCCATCCATTTGGTGGCGGTTTAGGCGGTTCTGGTGTTTGGGGAACACGATTTGCGCCTAATTCATTTTTAGCGCAGTTTCCACCAGACAGTGGTTATGTTAGGGTTGCCATGGAGTTAGGCTGGGTTGGTTTACTATTAATTTGTAGTATCATGTTTACTAGTCTTTACGTTGGGATTATAAACTTTTTTACCATTAAAGATCCAGAGTTAAGGGCAATCTGTTTATCCATGATATTGATCGTATTTGCTTTTTCATTGGCAAATTATCCACAAGAGGCTATTGTACAATATCCACTCAGTATTTATTTCTATTTGGTTTTGGCTATCATCACCTTAACAAAAATATTTGATGATAAAATACAAGATTCATTACCCAATATCGTACAAGAAAAAAAGAAGAAAATAATAGACTGCAGGGTGGTTTAACAATATTTTAATTATTGATTTCTAATTGTTTATTTTAGGAACGTTAATTTTAACAATAAATAGAATTTAATGCTGGAAAACACTTTTGTATTTATCTTAAGCAATGCAAAATATGATGCTCCTGTAGAATCTACAGGTTTTACAGTAGCTAAATACTTATCAAAAAACAATACGGTTTTTTATATCGAGTATCCCGCAACTATAAAAGATTATTATCGATTAAAAACTTCTCCAGAATTTAAAAAAAAAAAAGATCTATTTACCAAATCCTCCGATGGATTATTAGCAACCGAAACGCCAAATCTTCATATTTTAATCACTCCTTTACTCCTATCTATCAATTTTATACCTGAAGGTTCTTTATACAGAAAACTTTTAAAATATAATGAAAGTGTAATAGTGAAAAGGATAAAGAAAACCATCAAAAAGTATAAAATTATAGATTTTATCTTCATCAATTCTTTCAATATCCATTACCCAAATATTGGGAAATTGCTAAATGCTAAGCTTAATGTTTACCATTGTGTAGATCCAATTATAGAAGATTATGATGCAAAACACGGTCATTTATCAGAAGAAATCATATTAAAAGATTCAGATTTAGTGATTTGTACCAGTAAACAATTGTATAGAAATAAATTAGAACAACATCCCCATACTTTTTTTGTGCCTAACGCTGCCGATTTTGAACACAGCGAAAAAGCCAATTCAGCAAAAACTGAAATTCATCCAAAAATTATCGGAATAAAAAAACCAATTATTGGTTATTTGGGAAACATAGAAAGAAGGGTAGATTACAGGATGTTAGAAAAGGTGATGAAAATGAATAGCGATAAAAGCTTTGTTTTTGTTGGCCCTATTGAGGCAGAATTTCTTCAGAAGATAAATAAAGAGACACCTAATCTTTATTTGATTGAACAAGTAGCTTATAAATTAATGCCTTCCGTTTTAAAAGGATTTGATATTGCCATTATTCCATTTAAAAAAGATAATGTTAGCCATACCATTTTTCCATTGAAGCTATTTGAATATCTGGGAAGCGGAAAACCCGTTGTCTCTACAGATTTCAACATTGATTTAGATGAATTTACAAACGGAACAGTGCCATTTTGTAAAACTGCCAAAGAGTTTTCTGATGCAATTAATGATGCTTTGGTTAATGATAGCCAAGAAAAACAAAACCTAAGGTTAAAAGCTGCAAAAGATAATACTTGGGATAAAAGATTAGATGAATTTTCTAATATCTTGCAAAAACATTTAGAAATGAAGGAAGATTAATTATGCCGAAAATCTTTTTTGATCATCAAAAATTTACCACTCAAAAGTTTGGAGGCATCAGTCGATATTTTGCCAACATCATCAATACCATTAAGCAACATCCAGATTTTGATTATTTACTAGGCGTTGCAAATTCTAAAAACTATTATATTAAAGATGAAAAGCAAATCTTAAATAATGCTTTCGCCGATTATTTCCTAAAATCTGAATACGGTTTTAGAACTTTCAAAATAAACCAGTTGTATTGTAAATATCTGCTCAATCAAAACAGTTTCGATATTTTTCATCCCACATATTACGAACCTTATTTTATCGATAAGGTAAAAAAACCAGTTGTCACTACCATTCATGATATGACCCATGAACGCTTGCCTCAGTATTTTTGGGTAAAAGACCCATTAACTAATTATAAAAGATTAAGCGCCAACAGAGCGGATAAAATAATTGCAATTTCTGAAACCACAAAAAGAGATTTATTGACTTATTTGCCAGTTGATGAAAAAAAAGTAGAAGTAATTTATCATGGTATTGATTTAGAAACACCATTATTTTTTGAACAAATAAAAGATCTGCCGCAACACTATTTGCTTTTTATTGGTGATAGAGGCGGTTATAAAAACTTTTATCTACTATTGGATGCTTTTGCAGAAATCTCAAAAAAAAACCCAGATATACAATTGGTTTTATCTGGAGGAGGAAATTTAGAAGGTGTAGATGTTGAGACCATTAATCGTTTAAAGCTAAATGATAAGGTAAAACATTTTAATGTTAGCGATGGACAGCTGAATTATTTGTACAAAAATGCTTTACTTTTCATATATCCATCTTTGTATGAAGGTTTTGGATTACCTATTTTAGAAGCTTTTAAAGGAAATTGCCCTGTTTTATTAAGTAAAACAGATTGTTTTGAAGAAATTGCAAATGATGCTGCTGCTTTTTTTAGTCCTTTTGATTTGGAAGATTTAATTTATCAGATAGAGAAATTAATCAGCGATAGCGAATTAAGGAAACGATTAATTGATAAAGGAAACATAAGATTAATGGATTTCCCTCTACAAAAATCAATGGACAAAACGTTAGCACTATATAAAACTCTTGCTTAGTTTATGCTGTTTAACTCACTGGATTTTGTTTTCTTTTTTGTAATTGTAACCTTTCTATATTACATTTTACCCTATAAAAATCGATGGTTTTTGTTGTTGGCTGCAAGTTGTTATTTCTATATGGCATTTGTTCCGGTTTATATCCTCATACTAGGTTTCACCATTATTGTAGATTATTTAGCAGGAATTTACATTGAAAAATCCATCGGTAAAAAGCGTAAATTACTATTGATATGTAGCTTAATAGCCAATATTGGCATCTTGGCCATATTCAAATATTATAATTTTATTAACGATAATATTTCGTTTTTAGCCACCAGTGTCGATTTAAAAAACCATATACCCTATCTTAATATCCTGTTGCCTATTGGGTTATCATTTCATACTTTCCAGGCAATGAGTTATACCATAGAAGTTTATCGTGGTAACCAAAAAGCAGAAAAACATTTTGGCATTTACAGCTTATACGTTATGTTTTACCCTCAATTAGTCGCCGGACCAATAGAAAGGCCACAGAATATTTTGCCTCAATTGCATACAAAGCATCAATTTTCTTATGCGAATATGTCGGAAGGTTTGAAACAAATGGCTTGGGGATTTTTTAAAAAATTGGTGGTAGCAGACCGACTTTCTATTTATGTAGATACCGTTTATCCAAATCCAGAGCTTCATAATGGCTCCACAGTTGTTTTAAGCTCGATTTTTTTTGCAATACAAATCTATTGCGATTTCTCTGGTTATTCTGATATTGCCATTGGCGCCGCCAGAACCATGGGTTTTGATTTAATGACCAATTTTAAACGCCCTTATTTTGCCAAATCAATTTCAGAATTTTGGGGAAGATGGCACATTTCACTTTCTACCTGGTTTAGGGATTATCTATACATCCCATTAGGTGGCAATCGGGTAAAAATATCAAGGAGAATCTTAAATCTTTTTATCGTTTTTATTATCAGTGGTTTATGGCATGGAGCTAGTTATAATTTTATCATTTGGGGCGCTTTGCATGGATTTTATCAAATTGTTGGCTTAATCATAAAAAGACCTTTGGGTATTTTTGAAAATAAACTACCACAATTTGGTTTAAAAGCTTTTAATCTTTTAAAAGGGATTTTTGTCTTTATCATTGTCACTTTTGCGTGGATTTTCTTTAGGGCGCATACACTTTCAGATTCTTTTCAATTGATAGCAAACCTTAAAACTTTTGGTGAAATGCCGTTTTTAGGAAATGGAATTAACCAGTTAGGGCATTGTTTTATTGCGATAACCTTACTATTTATCATTGAATATTTTATGGAATTTAAACCATCTATTAAAATGATGGATAATAAGTATCCCTTTGTTAGGTATGCTTCTGTAATTGGGTTGCTATTTGTCATTTTGATATTTGGGGTTTTTAACGGTGGTCAGTTTATTTACTTTCAATTTTAATGATGGAAAAGTTAAACCTGAAAATATTTTTTAGAAATTTAGCTTTATTTACAGCGCTACTATTTTTATGCGATAGATTGATAGGGTTTGCTTTAGAAAAATCTTATTTCAGTTTAAAGGTTGGTCAGTTTGCAC
>JACMNZ010000548.1 GCA_014378285.1 Pseudopedobacter sp. | reverse complement strand
TTTAAAATTATATCATATAGCCAGACTTTTCATGTAGTTGTTTGTAAATTCCAACTTGTCATCAGTCCGTAAAAACCAAAATAGTTAAAAAATAATTAAAAGAAGTTTAGCTAATTTCATAATGATTAAGCTTTGTTGTTAGATTAAAAAATGTTGTATAATTTTTATGAAGTAATCTTAGCAAATATTATAAAAAAGTGAAAAAGATTATCCAAATAATTAGCATCTTAATTAATTGAGACAAAAAATATCAAAATTTACAAAACATTATCTAAATCGGCTATTAAATCATCAATATGCTCTAAGCCTACAGAAACCCTCAATAAATTTTTAGGCGTTTTGGTGTCTGGGCCTTCTACCGAATAGCGATGCTCAATTAAACTTTCTACACCTCCCAAACTAGTTGCTTGAGTAAAAACTTTAAGATTATTAATCACTTGTTTGGCTTTTCCTTCTCCATCTTTCAATAAAAAAGATAACATCCCTCCATAAGAAAGCATTTGTTTAGTTGCTAAATCATGTTGTGGATGTGATTTTAAACCAGGATAAAAAACAGCTTCTACCGCATCATGGGCTTCCAAAAACTCGGCTATAGCCTGAGCATTTGCAACATGTCCACGCATACGGTAAGGCAAAGTTTTTATTCCCCTAGTAATCATATAACAATCAAAAGGAGCCGGAACAGCACCACCATAACCTTGTACAATTTTTATCTTTTCCCAAAACGCATCTTTCTCTTTAGTTACTAAAACTCCTCCAGAAACATCAGAATGGCCATTTAAGAACTTGGTTGTTGAGTGCATTACAATATCTGCTCCTAAACTTAACGGTTGCTGGCAAATGGGCGAAGCAAAAGTATTATCGATAGCTAAAATCAATTGATGTTCTTTTGCGATATGAGCGATGGCTTCAATATCACAAAGTTTTAATAATGGATTAGAAGGCGTTTCCGCCCATATTAATTTAGTTTCTCTTTTTATGGTATTAAAGATTAATTCAATATCCGTTAAATCAATAAAATCGAAAGTTAAAATTCCTTTAAACATCAATTTTAATTGATTCCTTAAACCATGGTACATATCATCAGGACAAATAATATGGCTGCCTGGCTCTAAAGCTTGGAAAACTGACATTCCTGCTGCATTACCAGAGGCAAAAGCACAAGCATCAGTACCATTTTCTAAAGCTGCAATTACATTCTCTAAAGATTTCCTATTTGGATTATCTGCTCTAGAATATACAAATCCAGCTGGATAATCGCCGTTCTCCCCACGCTCAAAAGTGGTAGAAAGAACAATAGGTTGTATGGCTGCTTTTGTACTTTGGTCTGGTTTGTTACCAGCATGAATAGCTATGGTCTCAATTCTCATCTTACAATAATTATCTTTAATCATTCAAACTTAATAAAAGCATTCTTGTTTTACATTCAAATCACGCAATAAAACCGCATTTTTATTAATTTGCGCAAAATCAAGAATATGAATTCAGAATATCAATTAGATACAATTCTTCAAGATTCAAATCTCCCAAATAATCATAAAATAATTGCTCAAAAAGTTAAGGATAATCAAAGGATTTCTTTTGATGAAGGTGTTTACCTTTTTGAAAAATGCGATTTACCTTTTGTTGGTGTATTAGCAAATTATATCCGCGAAAAGCGACATGGAAATAATACTTATTTTAATAGAAATTTCCATATAGAACCTACTAATCTTTGCGTTTATGATTGCAAATTTTGCTCTTACTCAGTATTGATCAAGCAAAAATCTGAAGGTTGGGAATACACCATGGAAGATATGCTCAACATCGTAAAAAAATATGATAATGAGCCTGTTACAGAAGCACATATTGTTGGAGGTGTGTTGCCCCAATATGATATGGCCTTCTATCAAAAGCTGTTTTCTGCAATTAAAAAACATCGTCCAGATTTACATGTAAAAGCTTTAACTCCAGTAGAATATCATTACATTTTTAAAAAAGCTAAAGTTGATTATGCTACAGGAATGAAATTAATGAAAGAAGCTGGATTAGGATCAATGCCAGGTGGTGGTGCAGAAATTTTTCATCCTGAAATAAGGGAGCAAATAGCTAAAGACAAATGTAATGCTGATCAATGGTTGCAGATACACGAAGAATGGCATAAATTAGGAATGCGCTCTAACGCTACTATGCTATATGGACATATAGAGAAATTTTGGCACAGAGTAGATCATATGGAACGCTTGCGTCAATTACAGGATAAAACCGTTGGTTTCCAAACTTTTATCCCATTAAAATTCAGAAATCAGGATAATCAAATGTCTAATGTGCCAGAATCTACAGTAGTAGAAGATTTGCGTAATTATGCTATTTCTAGAATTTACCTT
>JACMNZ010000117.1 GCA_014378285.1 Pseudopedobacter sp. | reverse complement strand
GCATTGTTAGATTTTCCTCTAATTCCTCCGGTGGTAAAAACGGATGTCATGGCATAACTGATGGCTTTTTGAGTTGGTGTAAAAGAATGATGTGCATCATCTGGACCACCAAAAGCATCTAAATGATTATTATAAAGATGGTTTTTTACGTTTTCTAAATAATTAGAAGGAATTAAACAATCAGAATCAAAAATGATAAAATAATCTCCTTTCGCTTTTTCAAAACCAAGATTACGGGCAAAACCTTGTCCTTCGTTTGGTTTAAAATGGTAATGAATGTCTAAATCGTTTTTAAAAGAATCTACAATCTCTTTAGCATCATCTTTTGAGCCATCCTCAATAATTAAAACCTCAAAAGCGGTATAAGTTTGCTTAACCAAAGTGGCTAATAGCTCTTCAATCTCTTGTGGACGATTAAATAAAGGGATGATGATGGAGAAGAACATGGGTGATTTGGAGATTTGCTAATTTGAAGATTTGGAGTAAAAGATAATTACCTAATTATTTAAGGTAAACTTATTCAAAAATGGGAAAAGCTAATTAAAAAAGAATTTCTATATCTCTTTCTCTATTTGATAATTATTTCTATTCACAGAGTTTCTTGATACCAGTTCTGCAACAAAACCTGTTAAAAATAGCTGACTTCCTAAAATAACCGCTACTAGGGCAATATAAAACAATGGTTGCTCGGTTACTTCTCTTTCTAATTTAATGTGAGCAGCAATATGGTAAAGCTTTTCTCCGATGATCCAAAGCGCCATAATTGTTCCTAATAAAAAGCTTAAAACACCCATTGTACCAAAAAAGTGCATTGGTCTTTTTCCAAATTTCCCAACAAAAAATATAGATAGTAAATCTAAAAATCCGTTTATAAATCGGCTAAAGCCAAATTTAGTGGTTCCGTATTTTCTTGCCCTATGCTCTACAATTTGTTCTTCTATTTTATGAAAACCCGCCCATTTTGCTAATACAGGAATGTATCTATGCATTTCTCCATACACCTCAATATTCTTAACTACCTCTTTTCGGTAAGCTTTTAAACCACAATTAAAATCGTGAAGGTTGTTTATTCCCGACATTTTTCTGGTGGCAGCATTAAAAAATTTAGTGGGGATGGTTTTACTTAATGGATCGTAACGTTTCTTTTTCCAACCTGAAATTAAATCTAATTTCTCTTCTTTAATTCTTCTATAAAGTTCAGGAATTTCATCAGGAGAATCTTGTAAATCTGCATCCATGGTAATGATTACATCACCCTGAGCTGCTGCAAAGCCAACATTTAAAGCTGCCGACTTACCATAATTACGCCTAAATTTTACGCCTTTAACTGCTGCATGGCTTTGATGCAATTCTTCAATCTTATCAAAAGTACCATCATTACTGCCATCATCAATTATTAAAATCTCGTAAGAAAAAGATTTTTCTTGCATCACCTTCCTTATCCACTCAGTTAATTCTGGTAAAGATTCTACTTCATTATATGCTGGTACTACTATAGAAATATCCATTTTATCAGGCTTAAAGCAATAGGCAAAAAGCCAAAAACAATTTTAAGAATAAAAAAAACGCTAAATGTTTAACATAAAGCGTTTTTATAATTTTTTCAAATATAAAAAATTTGTACTATTCTGCCTCTTCTAATGGTGCAAACATAGGAGGATTTCTTTTAAAGATTGCCGCAAAAATCAATGACAAAACAAAACCTATTAGGATTGCTATCGCTATGTTTTTTAAAAAATCTAAAGGGCTAGGCTGGTATTGGGATTTTAAACTTTCAGTAGCTTTCTCAATTGCTTTATCCATATCATCTCCGCTTAATCCCATTTTTTCAAAAGTTGCGGTTAAACCATCAGCAACATAACCTTTAACTCTATCGTAGGCATCTGGTTCTATAAATTTATAGAAAACAAAGTTAAATACACTTGAAACTACGTTTGCTACTAAAGACATGATAAAAATACCGGTTAAGGCTTGTTTAAATGACCAAAAACCACCAACTTTTTTTCTTAAATCTAGTGTAAAAACAATGTATATCACTAATGATAAAAGAGAAATAACAATACCATACCATGTAGCACCCAATAATTGTGGAGCTGCGTAATAAGTTAAAAGTTGGATTGCAATAGTAATCACGGCGATGATTATCCCATTGGTGATTGCATTTTTGTTTAAATTATCCATTTTTGTTTAGGGTTTGATTAATATTTATTGATTGAAACTTAGAATTAAAGATAAAATAGCGGCATCAAAGGCAGGATCTTCACTTAAATCTTTAATTTTTTTTATGTCTGCATCAGAAGGTTGTGTATCATAGAAAAAAGCCATCATAGGATAAAATATTTCCCTTATTTCTGATTCTTCATCTAAACTTTTTGAAACCCTTGCAATCTCCTCTATGTTACTTTCCATTAGCATTTGGTTAGCAATTACCTCTTCATAAATTCTATGTTCGTCTTGAAATTCGTCTTCCTCCACCAATAAAAACTCTTTCAAATAATCATCCAAAGTAGGTTCTATATCTTCATCATCACATTCGTTCAAATAAAGTAACAGATTTAATAATTCTGTGCCTCTATCTAAAGTTTCTTCTTCAATTTTCTCCCACTCTGGCGAGTCTAAATAATCCTCATCTAGTTTTTTGGTATCTTCTGCAAAGAAATTAATCAACAATAAATCAAAAGTAACCTCCCTTATCGCATCCAATTTTGGTGCATCATCAAAAACTTTATCCATCAGCATTAGCTTGGTCATAAAATCTTCATCCCCATTAAAAAGTTGATTTAATTTACTAAGCTCTTGTTGCCCAGATACATTTTCTAAAGCTGTGAAAGTATTGAACAAACTTTCTAGTGCATTTTTTACTTTGTTATCCATGTCTTTTTATTTAGATAGTCTTTAATTAGATACAAATAATTGATTATTATTACAAGTTAACCAAACTTTTCCTTTTAATTGTTGATTTAAAAATGGTGTATTTGCAGATTTAGAATAATTGTTTTCCTCATTATAATCCCAAGCATCTTCATTAAATAAAACCAAATTTACTGTTTCATTTTCCTCAATTTTCGGGATTTGAAGTTCAAGGATCTCTCTTGGTTTGATGCTTAATTTTTCTACAATTTCTTCTGGTGTTAATCCAGCTTTTATCAGCAAGGGTAAAACTGTTTGCAAACCAATAATGCCATAGTTTGCAATTTCAAATTCTACTTCTTTAAATTCAATTTCTTGAGGTTTGTGTTGAGAAACAACAGCGTCAATTACACCTTCTTTTAGACCTTTTATTAACGCTTTAACATCTTTATCAATACGTAAAGGTGGTTTTACTTTATAATTGCTATCAAAATCTGAAACTGCTTCATCGGTTAAAACCAAATGATGAGCTGCCACATCGCAAGTTACTTTTAAACCTTTTTTCTTGGCTGCTTTAATTAATTCTACAGAATGAGCGGTAGAAATGGTAGAAAAATGGACTTTAGATTCGGTGTATTCTGCTAAATATAAATCACGGACAACCATCAGTTCTTCTGCTAAATTAGGGATGCCTTTCATTCCTAAAAGCGTACTCATTGCCCCTTCGTTCATTTTTGCCTTTCCAGCGATGGTTCCGTCTTCTGGGTAGGATAAAATCAAAGCATCAAAACCTTTAGCATATAAAAGCGCTCTTTCCATTAATCCAGCATCTTGGATAGGTTTATCGCCATCTGTAAAAGCTATTGCTCCCGAATTTTTCATGTCAAAAAGCTCAGCTAAATCTCTGCCTTCACGCTTTTGCGAAACACAGCCGTAAGGATAAATATCAACTAAATTGCCTTTTGCTTTGTTGATTAAAAATTCTACTTGAGATTTAGAATCGGTTGTTGGTAAATTATGTGGCATAATAGCCAAACCTGTAAAACCGCCAGCCATTGCGGCTTTGCTACCGGTTTCAAAATCTTCTTTCGTTTCTAAACCTGGTTCGCCAAAACTTACGTTCATATCAAAAAAACCTGGAGCTAAAAACTTTCCATTTCCATCAATGCTTTCACCATCAAAACTTAAATTCTTACCAATTTTAGCAATTTTACCATCTTCTATCAAAACATCAACAATTTGCTGATTAAATGAAGAATTTGGATCAATAATCTTACAGGATTTAATTGGGATTGATTTACTCATTTTTAATTACGCTGCTTTAATGTTTTTATCTTTAAAAAATCTAATCAATAATATTTCCATCAATAAAAACAAGATGGTTAAAATTATACAAAGTTTCCATAAACCAATACCAAAATTTGCGGTTTCTATTTGTTTAGTTATGGGTTCGGCGTTACTTTTCAAGATATTTTTTTTATCAATACCAAATATTTTTGATAATTCGTCCCTATTATTAAATAATAATGCAGACTCTTTTCTATCTTGATTCAAAGCAAATGAAGCTAATAAACTATCTTTTAGTAATACATCATAAACTCCTTGATTATTAAGCTGATCAGCAAAATAAAGTATAGTTCCTGATGGTTTTTTTATCAGTTCTGGGATAACCTCTAACTCTTTCTTTTTAATGATGATATTTTGATTTTCAGGAATATTGATATTTGGAATTTCTATCTCTTGATTTTCACCAATCGTATAAAATAATTTTTGCTCTTTTGAAGCTAGCAATGCCATTTTAAACAGCATGGGTAAAAATAAAGCGTGTTGTGAAAAGTTAGAAGTTTCTTTTTCAATCGGTATAAAAGAAACATAAGTTTTTCCCTTACCTATTTTAAAAACATCAAATAAAGCGATATTTCCCTCTCCCGTTATCAAAACTTCTTTAGTAGTTTTAGTAAAGCTAGTGCTGGTAAAGTATTTGTTTGCAATAGGTAAATCGATATTTTTTGGAGTTTGGTCAAAAATATCAGTAAAAATAGGATGCGTTAAATCTATATTTTTAGCCTTTATATTTTGAGAAACTAATGATGTTGGATAATCTGTACCTATGGTTTTAAAAAACGATTGGTAGCTAACTATATCAGCATCTAAAGGAATAAAAACGGTTAAACTGCCTCCATTATCTAAATATTGTTTTAGCTGTTGGGTTAAACCCGATGAAATACTTTTGAGATTTTCTAAAATAATTAACTGCTGGCTGCTTAAACCGCTATAATTAATTTGCGATAAATCGACCTCTGTAAACTTGAAAAAAGCATCTGTTTGATAGGCGAACTTGATATTTTGCAAAGACTGATTTTCAAAAATCGCCAAAACGGGCAATTGTTTTTTTACTTCAAAAGTAAAATTCAAAATATCATCAAAAACAATTGGATAATCCTTAATCGATATTGCAGCTTTTTGCCAACCGCCAATTAAACCAGAAAAAATCAAAGTGTCAGTTTGCGAGCTATTAGGTTTGATATTTAAACTTGCGATTGCTTTTTGTGAGCCATTTATATTCAACTTTACAGGGATATTTTCAGCAGCTTTATCAGAATGATTGGTGACTTTGTAAACTAAATTTTCCTTTTGGTTAGGTTGATGAAATGGCGATAAAAAATAAACAGAATCTACAGATATATTTGGTAAATCATTAGCTAATAGCGGAATAAGATGGAAATTTATAGCCGTATCTTTATTTAATGATTCTTGATTTTGCTTTTGAAAATCGGAAATAAGATAAGCCTCTCTTTCTACCTGCTGTTGTTTTAGCAAGAAATTTTGCTGTCTATTTATTACCGATTGATAATCCCTAACGATAGGAGATGTTTTTATATCGTTAAGTTCATCCAACAGTTCTTCTTTGGTAATTAAACGTTGTTGTTTTCCGCTAAAATCATTGGTAAACAACTGAAATTTATCATTTAAAGAATAAGCGTCTACTAAATCTTTTACGTTTCTTTTGGCTTCATCTAATAAAGAACCGTTTTTATTTACAGCTTCCATAGAATAAGAATTATCGAGATAAATACTTACTACAGCATTTTTAAAAGCGTTCTTATCAGATTCATCTTTAAAATAAGGCTGAG
The DNA here is from genome assembly GCA_014378285.1 of Pseudopedobacter sp. Taxonomy (GTDB): domain Bacteria; phylum Bacteroidota; class Bacteroidia; order Sphingobacteriales; family Sphingobacteriaceae; genus Pseudopedobacter. Next base: position 3,020 of record JACMNZ010000117.1, on the reverse strand, counting down.
CAAATGCCAAAACCAAAAATATGACGACTAAAATTCTGCTCAATAAAATTAAGCGTTCTTTTAATTTTTGTGTAGAATAAGTTTGAAGTTGGACATCCTTTAAAAACTTAACGTTGGTAAAATAAACCTTTTTAAATTTTCTGAAATTAAAGAGGTGAATGATAACCGGAATGGCTACCAAAAGCAATGCGAAAAGAAACCCAGGAAAGAGAAACCCCATTATTTTCAAATATAAAACTTTGAAACGATTTTTAGAAAAAGGTTTTTTAATTTAATAGCATGGTTAGTTAAACCAATATCAAATTTTAATTTTAGGGACTATAAATTCATCAACTTTTCCCACATCTTTTCATCAACCGGAATTCCTTTTTCCATATTTTCTATTCTAATCCTTAAAGTTTCCTCTCCTGGATAACGGATGTTTGAACCTTTTATCGGTTTAGCACATTTTGTGAATTCTAAGATTTCTTCTATAATCCTGTCTTTACCATCAAATTTATCAGCATCAAAACAGATAAAAACTTGGGAAATTGCCATTTCTTTCTCAGATTTAGATATAGCGGCAGTCGTGTTTCCGCCACTTAAAATACTCGCCAAAATATCTAACATTAACGCTAAGCCAGAACCTTTCCACATTCCGGCTGGTAAAGTTCTTTGCGTTTCCCTTATTGCTTTCGGGTCTTTACTCATTTCCCCGTGTTCATCATAACCACCGTAATAAGGCAAATCTTCCCCTTTTAGCTCGTGTTCTTGCAATTTGCCATAAGAAAACTGGGACATTGCCATATCTAAAACTATATGTCCTTCTTTTCTTGGGACAGCAATTATCAATGGATTATTTCCTAAAGCTGGTTCTTCTGCTCCCCATGGCGGCATTATGGCGATCGTATTTGTAAAATTAATACCAATACAACCTGCATCTGCGGCTTGCCAACCGTAAGTTCCACCACGCATCCAATGGTTTGTGTTTTTTAAAGCGATGCATGCCATGCCTTTTTCTTTTGCGAGCTTTATTGCCCTAGTCATGGCAAATTGTGCGTTTAAAACTCCAGAACCTAAATTACCATCCCATTGCTCAATAATGCCAAAACTGTTTATTAAAGTAGGTTCTGCATCTTTATCTATAAAACCTTGCTTTAGGTAATCGATAAAAACAGGAAATCGATTTAAACCATGAGAATAAACACCGTCTCTGCTATTGTTAGAGAAAATAGTGGCTATTGATTTTGCTTTCTCTACAGTAAATTGATATTTCAGTAATACTTTTTCAAAAGCGTAATGTAATTCTTGGTAGGATTTGCGCATAATGGTAAATATAAGGTTGCGAAAGTTAGATTTTAAAACCCCTTCAAAAGCTTTAATCCTATGGCTTTCTTCTCTTCTGGAGTTAGTTTATAATTATAGTTATATATCGCTTCTTGTTGAAAAAGTACAGGTAGAGATTTAGAATCATCGATTTTAGATATTTTGGGTCTGATTTGAGAAAAAGCGAAGGTTGTATAACCTATTATTACAATTGATAGAATTAATTTTTTCACGGGAAATAAAAAACAGATTGTGGTAGAAGAAGAAAATGAGTAGTAACCTTAAAAATTGATTCCTGTTAAAACACCTATTCTCAAATCAAGAAATCCATATTTGTTAGTATCACTTTGTTGTTTTATAAAACCACCATATCCAGCGCCAGCAAATAAGTCTAAATTGTAAGTTTTATACTTGAAAACCTCATATCCAATTGTTTGCCCGATAGAAAGGCCTATCCCTTTAAGTTCCTTGCCCTTTGTTGAATAAACAAAACCATAATCAATGGAAGGTCTATACACATCTTTTTCAATCAATCTTACATAGCTTGATGTGTATAATTGTTTATCTAAATGACGTTTAACATCCACTATAAATGTTTGATAAGAATAATTATTACGAATGTTTATTTCGCCTTTCGACGCATAAGCTTGAACGCTCCATTTATCAGAAAATCTATATTCTAAAGCTATAGAAGGCCCTTTGGCGGCAATGTTAGCTAGGTTGGTATTAATTGAAAATTTCTTTTCTTGAGCAAATAATAGATTGAAAGGGATAAATAAAAGAATAAGTAGCTTTTTCATATCAATAACATTTATTTATATAGATAAATATATAATTATTTTATGAGGCTTTTTTATTAATAGAATACTATTTATATATGATTCTAAGCCACAAACTTTTTCGCCTTCTCCAAAGCCCTTTTCAATCCATCTACATTTTTACCGCCCGCAGTAGCAAAGAAAGGTTGTCCGCCGCCGCCGCCTTCAATTTCTTTTGCTAATTCCCTTACTATATTCCCAGCATTCATTCCTTTTTCTTTGACTAAGTTTTCAGAAATCATGACGGTTAATAAAGGTTTTCCATCAATATTTGTTGCTAAAACCAAATAAAGGTTTTCTACCAAATCTTTTAATTGATAAGCCAAATTTTTAATAGCTTCTGCATTTGGTAAGGCAACCATTTCTGCCAAGAAATTTATCCCGTTTATATTTTGAACTTTTTCTTTCAGTTCATCTTTTAAACCTGCAGATTTTGCCAAAATCGCTTTTTCGACTTCTTTTTTCAGTTTGTTATTTTCTTCGATTAAAGCTGCCACCGATTTTGATAAATCTTGTGGATTTTTCAATAATTCTTTTAAAGATTTTAACAATTTATCTTGTTGATGGATAAATTCTTCTGCTTTTATTGCTGTAATCGCTTCTATTCTCCTCACTCCTGCTGCGACAGCAGTTTCAGATATTATTTTGAAATAACCAATTTGCCCGGTTGCAGGAACGTGAGTTCCACCACAAAGTTCTTTAGAATAACCTTCACCAAATGTAATTACTCGCACAAAATCACCGTATTTTTCACCAAATAAAGCGGTTACGCCGCTATCTAAAGCTTTTTGATATGGAATATTTGTTTCTTCTTTTAATTGGATATTTTCTCTGATTTTTTCATTAACGATGCTTTCAATCTGATTGATTTCATCGTCTGTTACTTTAGAAAAATGT